>DTYK01000016.1 GCA_012961925.1 Candidatus Latescibacterota bacterium | reverse complement strand
CAGCAATAGGCAAGCTGACATAAGGGCCTCCAGGGGATAACCCCCCAGCCACTGTACCAATGAGTATCCCTCGTATGCCGGATTCCACACCTACCCATTTTGATAATAGCTCTCGAGGGAGAAGAACCTGAATCATGCCTGCCCCGATAAACGCGAAGACCAATAGTGGTAGGATTTGAATCGTCATATTCAGGGCTGATCTCATTCCAGTAATGTGTTGCCCTTGTCCTTTGTAGTATCCAATGGAAAAAGGATGATCGCAAGTATCCCCATTATTATTGTTGGAATTAACATGGTTGAATTTCCCCCTTTTTTATCCATTCTCTTTCTCCCATCTTATGTTGGGTAACCGAATATCGTAAATAGATTTTTATCACTTGCAAAAGCGCTCATTGATTTGTCTGCCGTTAACAATATCGCATTATATTCTAAGCAAGCCTCAATGATTCTTTCAGCCTTAACCGTGTCAGAAATATCATCAGGCAAATCTTCCACTCTACCAACGGCTTCGAGCTTTATCGTTCCCATTGAACCATATCTCTCTAATGCCTCAAATTCCCTTTTGCCTCTTGGAGTACCATCACATTCCTTTCTAACCACCGGCGTCAGTATAACCGTAAAATTCTCAAAAACCCTTGAGGCGCTGAGATCATGGCTTATCAGGCTTCTCTGTATTGCACTGCTATCAGGGACAATATAACCACAATAATATCCCAAAGTAATACCACCATTTTCTATAGCTTTGCCGCATCTCGGATCAGGACATTTCAACTCGGATATCCTGTGCCCACCTTTATTGAAGGTAGTAAATGTAGCACTCTTCAATATATTGTCGCAAGCTGGGCATACAAGAGAAAGGGATTGTATAGAAAGGTTGCCTTTATTAAATTCCTCAAAGAACTCTTGGGACAACAACTCTTCTTTAATGGGTGGAATAATCTTCCTTGGATGCCCGGACTTTCCTTCTATTTGCCAGACCGTCTTGAAAGACCTCTTGACAAACCAGGGCCATTGTTTGCCTGATGCGTGCCATTTTCGCAACCATTCCAAAGTACGTCTATCCCCAGCGTTACCAGAACCTACGGACAAACCATTTATTTGAAACTCTATCTTTTCGTTTATTGCTTTTATATCTGCTTCACGTATCCTCTTTGAGATTAAAGATGCAGTCTTTGCCTCAAGATATTTATCCTCTGAGCTCTTTGTAACCACAACCTCTGCCCCCTGTTTTTCTAAAGAATTCAAAAATCGCCTGAGCGTAGCTCCGATTCCGTAATCATCCAAAACAATTCTACACCGATCTATCTGACCCTTCCTGAAGAAGATGGATAAGATCCTTTGATAACTGACATCCAATATTTTGTTTAGATTGTATCTGTCCACATGCCAGGGCGGAATCTTCTCTACAACAAAATCATATCCGGCGCTTCTGAACCGGTCCAATCGTCTGAATATTCCGTCCCAATATTCAAATTTGTGCCTCTTCTTTGTGTCCGCAGGGCCTACCAGTAAATCAAGTTCATCAAAAATCTCTTTAGTAAAAATCACACCTGTAAGAACCGTATGCCCTATGATCTCACCTTTTCCTGTCTCATCTAAACCTATGAGAAAATCCTTTGTGGGAAACGTATAAGCAGAGCCTACCAAAGAATCGATGTACCTCCATGCTTTAAGTACGGAAGGATCACGGGAATTTGAAGGAGTACTGTAAAGTGTACCATTTTTGTAATATGTTAATCCTGAATCTGAAAATTTGACTCGCCATACCTGATGCGGGCTTTTGACCTCCTCAGCAACCCCACCGTTTTCTAAAAGGTATGATCTAATAATCTCCACCTCTGCCCCTCTAACATTCCTCCAGGTGCGACCCTGCATCCTTATTCTCCCCTAAACTTTTATGCAAGATTGATTATATCCTCCGGGATCTTTGTATCATCACCATACTCTCATTATCGGGATTATCCTCACCTCGGCTACGTAGGATATGAGGCTGGGAACCTCTATAACATGCCTGCACAGCTTAGTTCAAATAGCCGGCTTCGGACTGGTGGTTAGTAAGCCACGGCCCTCTATTCGATACTTCCCCAGGCCGAAGGCCGTCCCTTTACCCACATGGATGTAGCTGCCCAGCAGGATAAAAGGCAGGAAATCCTCCAGATCCCCGACAAAGGTCACCTCTCCCACAAATCCACCCATTTTCATCCTCACATCCTGACGCTTCGAATATCGCTCCCAATCATACCAGTCCAGCTCACGGGACCCAACCTCCACCTGACCTGCCCTCTCCACCAGCCCCCTGAAGTCCAATTCCAGCTCTGCCCCGCAGTGGAAGTATGATAACAGCGATATCCTCCGTAACAGGCTGCGCAACAGGATGTGAAACTCCACGTCCTTAACCAGATGCCCCTGATACCTGATCCTGGTTGGCGTGAGGAACTCAAAGGTGATGGACCTCACCCCCGCATGACCCTCACACTCCCTTAATATCTCTTCACCGGTGATGATACGGAAATTGCTCTGAAGCACCTTCTCCCTGCCTATAAAGATAACCTGCCCCTCACCCTCTTCCCCGACATCCTTCACTTCCTTAAGATGATACCTTCCCCTGCCCCTGCCCACACCTCTCTTCCCAAGTTCATCAAAGGTATAAACAAAATAGGGCAGATAATCTATAGCCTGCCCTATCAAAACGACGTTAAACGTAAGCTCGTCTCCCTGCCGGTACTCCTTCCGCTCTTCTGCAGGGGGCTCGATTACAAAGGGATGAGGGGCATATGGGTACCTCCTCAGCAGCTTCGCATCACCAGGGAGCGGGGTCTCAAAGACATAAGAGTAGACACACTTCTGCCTGAGAACACAGGTGGCGCAATCCCCCTCCCTCACCACACAGACGACCTTCTTGAAGGCGGCTCCAAAACCTCCCCGGAAGGTCGATCCTTTGTATTCAGGCAGATGTAACCCGTCCCGGGCAACGATCGTGAACTCAAATCGTCCCAGCTTGAAAAGGTTCATCCAGATAGTCCAACCTCTTACCTTTTCTCTACCTCCTCAATCGCCCGCTCTACAAGAGAATCCACGTCAAGACGCAAAGCCTTGAAAAGTTCATCAGGCTTTCCCGATCCCCCGTAAGCGGGGACGCCGAGCTTATAAAACCTCGTTTTGAATCCGTTCTCGGCTATCACATTGGCTACGATGCTGCCAAGACCGGTCCTCACGTTATGATCCTCATAGGTGAAGACCAACCCGGTGGCAGCCGCCTCCTTTACGGCCTCGACGTCAGGGTCACTGAGGCAGGAGAGGTTCAGCACACGGAACCTGTATCCTCGCTCCACAATCCTCTCCCAGGCCTGGACGGCACGATGGACCATGCTCCCCATCGTGATGATAGCACCGTCGTCGCCCTCTCTCAAAAGGTCTGCCTTCCCGTAGATGAACTGATAACCCTCCCCGAACAGAGGCCCCCCTTCTTCGGTCAAGATGACCGGCAGCTTGGACCTGCCCATCGCTACAAGGAAGTTGCCAGGCTCCTGCGCAATCCAGCGGATGACACGGTCGGTCTGATTGGGATCGGCAGGAACAATGACCCTGTATCCATAAAGATTGCTCAATACCCCAACATAGTCAATACACTGGTGTGTCTTTCCGTCTTCACCCACATCAAGACCACAGTGGGTGCACACAAGCTTCAGATTGGTGTCGTTGATGTCGTTCAGCCGATGCTGATTGAAGGTCTCGTCCACCCCGAACACCCCGAAGTCGGAGAAGAAGACCAGGATCCCCTGGGTGGAAAGGGCACCGGCGATGGTGGCAGTGTTATGCTCCTGAATCCCTCCCTCCAGGAAGCAGTCGGGAGCAACCTTAGCAAATCCACCTGTCTTCACCGACCCGACGAGATCACAGTCGAAGACAGCTATGGGAGTCCGATCTCTGCGCCCACAGTTCAAGCGTCCAAGATCCTCTAAGGCATTCCCCCAGGCACTACGGTTATCGGTCTTATCAGCCCGACCATACGTCCGTGGGCTACCTACATCGATCTTCACCCTACAGTGGCGCTTCGTACCTTCAGCTCCGGATGGGGTCTGCTCCCGGAGTTGGATGTACTTCTCCAGATCATCGGCCAACCCCAATTCTGAAAGTGCCGCACGGCACTGATCAGGGCTCAGGGGTTTCCCATGAAACTCCACCCTGTCCTCCATAAAGGAGACCCCCTTACCCATCGTCGTGTGGGCAAAGATTGCAACCGGCGCAGAACCGTCACTAACAGCCTGTCTGAGCGCCCGGAAGATCTCCTGATGATCGTGGCCGTCCGTCTCGATCACCTCCCAGCCGTCGGACAGGTAGTTATCCCTGATGTTCTGCGGCATGATCTCTGAGAGAGAACCGCTGAGCTGGAGCTTGTTGTAGTCTATTATCACCGTGATGTTGCTCAGGCCATACTTGGCGGCAAAACGTCTGGCCTCAGAGACCTGCCCTTTCTGCTGCTCGCCGTCACTCATGACCACAAAGACATGAAAATCCTTCTCAAGCATCCTGGCAGCAAGAGCAAATCCACACCCTGCAGAGAGTCCCTGGCCCAGATTGCCCGTGCTCCACTCCACACCCGGGACCCCATGCTCCACATGCCCCTCGAATCTGGTGCCAGACCTGCGGAATTGACTTATGGCCCCATCTATATCGAAGAAGCCAAGCCGCCCCAAAGCAGCATAGACACCCGCCGACGTATGACCGTGGCTCACCACTATCCTGTCACGGTCGGGGTCGAGAGGATCATCAGGATTTACGTTGGCACACCCGTAGAGGGTGAGATAGATGTCAATGGAAGACATCGCACCCCCAGGATGTCCAGAGGCAGCCAGGGTGGTCATCTTCAATATATCCCCCCTGGCAAGCCTGGCTAATTCTCGAAGATATCTCAAGGGCTCCAAATCCAGCTCATCAAACCGATACAATGTTCCGCTTAGACATATCTTTCCTGCATCCATCACACATCCTCCCGAAGGTATACACAATTTATCAGAGCAAAGGATAACTTCTTGCGCATCTGTGGACTGACCGATGGAGCTTCACTTCGCTACACCCTATGATTCATCTAACATGGCTACGACTGCTAACATACCTTTTCAACAGCCTGGCAGAACTGTACATAACGAACAGCTCAACTGCGAAGGGTGGAAAACCGAGATAACCCACAACAGGCATCTCAAAGATCTTCACGTCTCCTAAAATCGGCACCGTATAGATCCATTTTGTATAGGCCCAGAAGTTCCAGAACTCCCAGAGGACACCACAGACCAGACCCGCTAAGAGCAATGTAAACAGTCTATCAAGCCTCCCATTCTCCCAGTCCCTCAATATTGAGTCGCCTCCCAACAGGTAGTTGAGCGGATCGAGCAGGAATATAAATCCTCCCCAGACCAGGACCGCCATATACCTGGCGTACTGCAAAGGTACAAGCAGAGGCGCCATGAGAAAACACCACCCAACCACCGCCAGGAAATAGAGCAAAACCTTCGTGACCCGGAGTTTCCTAAACAGCCTGTTAAACAGCTTCAGCTCCTCAATCAACTCGGCCGTCTCAAAGATAGCCGGCATTATGGTGGCAAAGGACCAGACATAGCCTATATACCTTACCAACAGATTCTCAGGCAGATTGATATAATGCCAGTTGCGTATGAAGGTATTATACCACTCGAAGACGAGCCAGAAGCCCACCGACAGAGGCAGCATAGCCAGGAATTCGCGGGATCTGGCGGTTATCAGAGACCTCCCCTTCAACCTGAATAGAACGCTGTCTACTACAAGGATATAACCCGTCCATGCAAGAGGCGTCACCCACGTCGAAAGAGGCTTCAGGTCGAAGACCATGGAGAGCTCGGCACCCACAATCAAAGCAATGCCTGTATAGCCGTACGTCCTTAACCGCATCAGCGCCATAGAAAGTCCCTAAGAAAGCTCCACCAGGCAACCGGGATCCAGTACAGTTAACCCGATTTCACCAACATCATAACTGCCCTTAAGCCTGAGCCTCAGAACCGTCCGGCG
This sequence comes from Candidatus Latescibacterota bacterium, assembly GCA_012961925.1. Classification (GTDB taxonomy): domain Bacteria; phylum Latescibacterota; class MVCY01; order MVCY01; family DTYK01; genus DTYK01. Next base: position 1,783 of record DTYK01000016.1, on the reverse strand, counting down.
TCCGGAGCGGCACCCCTTCCGCTCTGTCTGAGCCCGACTGAAAGGATGGCGAGTTTGCGGAAGGGCAGCGGAGTGAGCCACATTTGTGGGAGAGGGCTTCTGCCCTCGATGATTTGGGGCGAAGGCTTCGGGCTGCCCTTTCTTTTCGCTTCCCTTTCTTTGGACAAGCAAAGAAAAGGAAGGATAAGAAAAGACTTTGCTACGAAGAGGGGGCCGAGACCGGCCCCCTCAAAGTGTCAGGCAGCGAACCCGCTGAACTTGCGATACCAGTCCTTCCCCCTGTCAGCAAGTTCTACGTTGGGATAACCGCCGAACCTGGGATGGTCAAACCAGGGAGTAGCACCACTAAGGGCCTCGTGTAGCCTCTTGAAGTTATTGGCCCCGGATGTGGCAAGCCATTCCTCCATCGCCTCGACGTCAGGGTAGAACTGAGCGCAACCTTGCCATATCGCCCTTCCACCGAGGAAACCTGAAGCCCCGGCCTCAACCGCCAGTTTCACGTTCTGGACAAACTCATCTATCCCAACACCCCCGCTCAGGATAACCCAGGGCAGGCCGCAGGCCTGGTTTAACCTCCGACAATACCTCTTCACATCATTAAGGTCATAAAGCGGCTCACGCTTCTTGCCGTCAAAGACCCCATCACAGTATTCCTGGGTATACTTCAGATCTGCAGGGAATTCGATCTTGAGTACATCCGCCCTGTACTCCGGCTTGGAAAATTCCTCAGCAGTACGTACGACTATCTCTGGCTTCCTCCTGGCAAAGGCAGGGGTGTCTGTGGTCGCCTTTGCACCTTTCTCTTCAGGCAACTCGTCCTCGAGCAACGGATAGGCAACAAGTTCAAGGACGAAGGGGAGGTCGTATCTCTCGCACTCCTGACCCACCTGCCTTATGATCCCGTGCTGATGCTCCAGAGTCTCCTGCGAGGCTTCCGGACGGTAGTAGATCAGAAGTTTTACAGCATTTGCACCCGCTCTCTTTATCTTCTCAGCCGACCAGCCGGCGATCAGGCTGGACTTCCTCTCCTGCCCATTGGCACCGGCCTTCTCATAACCCGTCTCCTCATAGGCCAGAAGTAACCCCACGTCCCGCGGAATATACTGGACGCAATGAGGATAACCGTAAACAGGGTCAGTTAATGTCGCACTGGAGTACGGCGAGAGAATCTTAACGACGGACTTCTTTACTGCAGCCAGGTCCTCGTATGCCACCTCATCCGAGGGTTTATCCATCACCTTCGCCAACATCCTCTTGAGCGAACCCCTCTGATCTATAGCCATCATCCGGAATCTACCGCTGGCATCAGCAAGGATCTGCATATTCCTCCTCTTACCCGACGAGACCTCCACCTTGAACATAATCGATATTCCTCCTTCCTAAGTTTCCTTCCTTATCAAGCAATCTCAGCCGACGGCCCAACAGGATATGAGGAGGCTAAACGACTCCACTTACTCCTCCTCATATCCAATCGCTTCTGCAGGGCACCCGTCGGCCGCCTCTTTAATCTCAGTCTCATAGATATTAAGGTCAACGCCGTCCTTCACATGCGCAACCTCACCGACCTCAAACACCTCGGGACAAGTCTCCTCACAAAGCCCGCAGGCAGTACAATCCTCCTCATTGACCCATACGCTCGTAATAGCCATATGTTCCCCCTTTCCCACATTCGTCTTTGTTCGTCTTGGAGCAACTTAACCCTCTATTTGCGTTGTTGCTTTTCAAACGAACTGGTAGCACCGCACTCCGGACACTTCCTGGGTTTGCATCTCGTCTCTTTCTT
>DTYK01000015.1 GCA_012961925.1 Candidatus Latescibacterota bacterium | reverse complement strand
TTTATCTTTTTCAAAAATTGACAGTAGACGGGAATTTTAAAGAAAGAATTGTTTATCTTTTTCCTAAATCAATAGTATGTAAAATTGGATTTTGATTACTTTATGAAATAAATGATAGTTGAATTTGTTATTCTTGATAAGTGAAAGATTTTGTTAGTCTTATCATTTTAATGAAAGTGGGAAGTTTATAAAATTTAATGTGTTACAACAATAAAAATTTTTCTTGACTTTGACAAGAGAAATAGTTATGGTATAAAGTGGTATGAAGTGGTTTATTGTGGGAAATATAAATCTCGGCATGACTGAAGCTTAAGTTCATGGTATAGAATTTTCCTTTTTGACCACAGATTGACACAGATTTTTACAGGCTGTGAAATCCGTGGTCTCACAGTTTTCAGGAGGCCCATCAATTGCTGAACTTTAAGGGTGAGTATGAGCATACAGTTGATCCTAAGGGGAGGGTTAGTATCCCTGCGGCGTTCAGGGAGGCTCTCCCGCCGGAGGCCGATGGTACGTTTGTGATCACCCGAGGGCTGGATGGTTGTCTTGCAGTTTACACCCTGGATGTATGGCGAAAGGTGGAGGAGGATCTGAGTCGTCTGCCACAGAAAGCCAGGCGGTATGTTCGGCTCCTGGCCTCGCAGGCATGGGAGGCCAAGATTGATGAACAGGGCAGGATACTCATCCCTGCAAGACTCTTAGAGAAGGCGGGCATCAAGGACAAAATCACGCTGATAGGAGTCTTAAATAAGATCGAACTCTGGAACCCTGAGCGGTTCAGAGAGTATATAGAAGAAGATGACGAAGCCCTGGAAAAGGCGGCAGAGGAGTTTCGACTTTGAAATTTCACACTCCGGTGCTAACAAAGGAGGTCGTTGATAACCTGGTGACCGATAGGAGTGGGGTGTATGTTGATGGGACAGTTGGAGGTGGTGGGCATGCTCTTGAGATCCTCCACAGATTAGATCAGAAGGGAAGACTCATTGCGATGGACTGTGACCCGGAGGCGGTCGGGTGTGCAGAGGAAACCCTGGCGAAATTTAAAGGGAAGGTTAGTATCCACCTCGAAGACTTCCGAAATCTGGGAAATATCCTGGAACAGGAGGGCACAAGACAGATCAGCGGTATTTTGCTCGATTTAGGTGTCTCCTCTCATCAACTTGATTCCCCTCAAAGGGGGTTCAGTTATCGATTTGAAGGTCCACTGGATATGAGGATGAATCCCCTTCGTAGCAAGACTGCTTCGGATGTGATAAATACCTATTCGGAGGAAGAGCTAACCCATATTTTTTTCCAATACGGGGAAGAGCGTTTTGCAAGGAGAATAGCAGCGGGGATCTGCAGGTTGCGCCGCCAGAAACAGATCGAAACGACCTTACAACTCAGGAAGATAATAGAAGCAACAACCCCCAGGAGGGGGATGATAAAAAGGCTCTCGCGGATATTTCAAGCCATAAGGATTGAAGTGAACGATGAACTGAAAACCCTCGAAAGTATTCTGAACAACTGTATACACTTTCTAAAGATTGGAGGGCGGATCTGTGTGATCTCCTACCACTCACTGGAAGATCGGATGGTGAAGTTGACTTTTAACGAATATGCCAGGGGGTGTATCTGTCCGCCCCATCTTCCCGTATGCGTATGTAAGCGGAAGAAGATCCTGAAAATCATAGGTCGAGGGGCCGTGTTCCCTTCCGCTCAGGAGAAAAGTGTGAACCCAAGGGCTCGTAGCGCAAGGTTGAGGGTCGCTGAGAAGATCGGAAATTATCGATGGGAAGAAAAACCTTCTGCAAGCTCCTTCTGATCCTTGGCATCCTGTCGGCGGGTATGGTGCTGTACATCTGGGAACAGGTGACTGTGGGCGATTTAGCAAGAAAGGTGGATCTCCTATTTTCCGAAAGGGAAAGGCTCCAGCAGGAGAATAAACGTCTGCGAGCTGATATAGCACGTCTGTCCCGCAGTGACAGGATAAAGAAGATAGCGACAGAGAAATTGGGGATGGTGGCCCCGGCGACTCCTCCAAGTCAACTTGTCATAGATGTCCGCGGCCTTGAAGACCGGTGACATGGAATCGAGGGGGCACGTATGAACGAACGCCCATATTGCATCAGACTCTATGTCGTCACTTTCTTCCTCATGGTCTGTTGGCTGCTTTTGGTGGTTCGTCTTGTTTTTATCCAGCTTGTGGAAAGTGAAGAGTACAGGGAGCGGGCCAAAAGCCAGCATGAACGGAAGGTTGCCTTGGAAGCAAAACGTGGCGAGATATTCGACCGCAACCTCGAGGCCATGGCAGTCAACCTGCCAACCCGTTCCTTTGCCGCTGATCCCTCGGAAATCAGACGTCCAGCCGAAGTGGCCCTTCGCCTCTCAGCTATCACCGGGAAGGCTGAGACCTCATTGCTTCGGAAATTGGCCGGTCAAAAATCGTTCGTGTGGTTAGTGCGGAGGCCGGATGATAATGTTGCTGAAAAGATTGCATCGCTGAACCTTCCGGGGATCAAGGATTTCGCTGAGGCTGGGCGCCGCTACCCTTTAGGTTATACGGCAGCTCAACTGGTCGGCTACACTGACGTGGATAACTCCGGGATTGAAGGGATAGAACTTCAATTCGACCCCTTCCTGCGGGGTACCCCCGGGTGGGCTATCTCTGATATTGATGCGAAAGGCAGACGAATCCCCAAGGTTGGAGGTCCACGCAAAGATCCTGAAGACGGATATGATATGGTACTGACCATTGATGCAAAGTATCAAGCCATAGCCGAGGAGGAGCTTGCGCTGGCCGTGAATCAATTCAATGCGAGGGCAGGCGTGGCTATAGTCATGAATCCTACTACGGGAGAGATACTTGCAATGGCCTCGGTCCCCCTTTATGATCCTAATAACCCGGGGAGATATAACGCTGATGCCCGAAGGAATAGGGCAATAGCCGACGCGTTTGAACCCGGCTCTGTTTTCAAGGTTATTGCAGCCTCGGCCGCCATTGAAGAGGGACTAAAAAAACCTGAGGACCTCGTCTTCTGTGGTAACGGAGTGATAGTTGTTGAAGGGGAAGAGATCCGTGACTGGCAGAAATACGGCTGGCTGACCTTCAAAGAGGTGATTGCATATTCCAGCAATGTGGGGACGATTAAGGTGGCCCAACAGGTAGGTAAGCTTAGGTTCTACAAATACATCAGAGCTTTCGGGTTCGGAAGTAAGACGGGAGTGGACCTGCCCGGTGAGGTGAAAGGGATCGTCCGTCACCCCTCCCGCTGGTCAGGAAGATCGCTGGCCACAGTGGCCATTGGCCAGGAGATATCTGTCACCCCTCTACAACTTGCCATTGCCTATTCGGCCATTGCAAATGGAGGGTATCTGATGAAGCCTCAGATCGTTAAGGCAATTGTCACGAAAAACGGACGGATTGTGAAAAGATACCAGCCAGAGGTCGTGAGAAGGGTGATCTCGCGAAAGACGGCCGAGACGGTGACGGATCTACTGGTCTCAGTAGTGGATGGAGGAACAGGGTCCAACGCCAAGATAGACGGGATCTCAGTGGCGGGCAAAACCGGAACAGCGCAGAAGGCAGATCACGGGAAAGGATATCTTCCTGGTAGATTCGTCTCCACCTTTGTAGGTTTTCTCCCGGCCGAGGCCCCTGAACTTCTCTGTCTGGTCCTCGTGAATGAACCAAAGGGGACCTATTGGGGTGGTAAGGTAGCGGCGCCGGTCTTCAAACGTATTATGTTAAGAATATTGAACTTAACTGGTTTGCAGGTGAGTGGCAAATTATTAAGCCGGTCCGGCGGAGGTTCTGCAGGGCCTTCTTTATCAGTGGATGGCGATGTGAAGGAATGGAATGGCAGGAAGGATAGGGTGAATGGCCAATCTGAGCACGTTCCTTCTGTCATCGGTCTGACCCTGAGGGAGGCTGTGGAGAGGCTATCGGCAGCGGGTCTGGTGGTCAACATAGAAGGCAGCGGCGTCGTCAGCAAGCAGAGTCCCTTACCTGGAAGCGTATTAAAAAAAGGTGAAGTCTGCCTGATCAAGGCGTCTTGGCAGTGAAGCTATGAATTATAGAATCTGCAATAGTCTCTTATACCAGAATCTCAGGGTGAAGTTATGAAGCTTGATCAGTTGATCAAGGTATTACCTGATGCTGTGGTTGACGGAGACCTGGAGGTAGACATCAGAAAGGTTCGGTCTGATTCCAGGCAGGTAGAAGTTGGGGATCTGTTCGTTGCGATCAAGGGCTATCAGACCGATGGGCACAGGTTTATTGATCAAGCGCTGGCGAGAGGGGCCAGGGCGGTTGTCTTGGAGAACGATAGAAGGCTGGAAGGGGCTACCAGGATCAGGGTGCCCAATTCCAGAAGGGCTCTGGCCACCCTGGCTGATAGGTTCTACGGCCATCCTTCTCGTAAGTTAAAGCTCGTAGGTATCACGGGAACAAACGGGAAGACAACCGTTTCCCATCTTGCCAGGAAGATATATGAAAGTGCCGGGATCTCTACCGGTCTTATCGGAACGATTAGCTATCATGTCGGCTCTAATACACTGCCAGCCATCAGGACGACTCCGGAGTCCATAGACCTTCATCGTCTCCTCTCAATGATGGTGGGGAGCGGACAAAAAATAGCCGTTCTGGAAGTCTCATCCCATTCCCTTGCGTTAGAAAGAGTTCATGGCATCCGTTTTGAGGTTGCTGCCTTTACCAATATAAGCAGAGATCATCTGGACTTTCACAAGAGCTATGAGGATTACTTCGCTGCGAAAAGGAGTCTTTTCGAAGGGCTTGATGCAGCTTCAGGGAGCAGGGCAGTGATCAACATTGATGACCCCGCCGCTGCCGAGATCATTAGCCATACGAAAGTGCCCGTCCTTACCTATGGGTTTTCTCCAGAAGCCCTCATCCGCCCGGTCCATTTTGGGCTTGGCTGGCAGGGGTTAGACCTTACGTTGGAAACCCCGGCAGGGAGGTTCTCTCTCCAGTCGCACCTCATCGGGAGGTTCAATATCATGAATATCCTTGCCGCGGTGGGTATTGCCCTTGCATCGGGCATTGGTTTGGAAGCCATAAGGGAGGGGGTAGAGAAGGTACAGGCTTTGTCAGGAAGATTCGAGCAGATTGACTGCGGCCAGGATTTTCGTGTCGTGGTTGACTATGCTCATACTCCGGCTGCCCTGGAGACGCTGCTTCTCACCACAAGAGGGCTCCCTTCCGCTCGGATAATTCTGGTTTTTGGTTGTGGCGGCGACCGTGACAGGGGTAAGCGACCGCTTATGGGAGAAATCGCATCAAGGTTGGCAGACCTGTGTTTCATAACCTCCGATAATCCCAGGAACGAAGATCCGGAGACGATCATCGAAGATATCATCTCCGGCGTGGTTAAGAGGAACTACGAGATAGCCCCTGATAGAAGGGAGGCTATCAGGAAGGCCTTAGAGGTTGCCGAAAGAGATGATGTGGTGGTGATCGCAGGGAAAGGGCATGAGAACTACCAGATTATCGGAGAAAGGACTGTCCATTTTGACGACAGGGAAGTTGTACAGGAGTTGCTGAAGGGCACTGCCCATAGGGGTCCGATTACAGAGAGAGTGGAGAAGTATTGACTGCAACGATGCAAGGTATCACCATAAGAGAGATCTTGAAGACCACAGATGGTCGGCTGATGACAGAGCCGGATCTTTCCGTTCTTGACCTGGCGCCAAGGGATGTCTCCATCGACTCCAGGACAATCCGAGAGGGCGAGATCTTCTTTGCCATCAAAGGAGCGAAGTTCGATGGCCATCGGTTTGTGGGTGAGGCCTTCCGGCAGGGGGCCTGCGCAGCTGTCGTACGATACACTTATAACTATAAAGATTCCCAGAAGGATCGCGTAATCGTAGGCGTTGAAGATACCCTGGTGGCCTTGCAGAAGCTTGCGGGGTTTTACAGGAGGATGTTCCCCATGCCGCTTGTCGCCATCACGGGGAGCAACGGGAAGACGACGACCAAGGATATGACTTCCCGGATACTTGGTATGAGGTTCCGTGTTATGAGTACAAGGGGTAACTTCAACAATCTCATTGGGCTTCCGCTCACCTTACTTCGTTTGGTCCCGGAGGATGAAGTTGCGGTGGTTGAACTTGGGTCAAGCGCTCGTGGGGAGATCGATCAACTATGCCAGCTTGCTGACCCTTCGGTTGGGCTCATCACAAATATTGGTCCCGCGCACCTCGAGTTCTTTGGATCGATTGGGAAGGTGGCAGAGGCAAAAGGAGAGCTCCTTGACTATCTGGATAATTCGTCAACAGTCATCCTGAATAGGGATGATCCCCTTCTGCGAAAGATGGCCAGGAAGGCGAAGGGGAGACTCCTGTGGTTTGGAATCAGGGAGGAGGCAGATATAAGGACAACGGCGATTGAGTTTGATGCCGATGGATGTGCCACGATTCGGGTTGATGAGGTGGATATCCATCTCAAGGTTCCAGGGTGGCATAACGTTTACAATGCCCTTGGGGCTATAGCTGTGGGAAGGGTATTCGGGATCTCTGTAGAACAGAGCAAAGGGGTTCTTGAGGAGTTTCTATCCGCTCCCCTGAGGTGTGAGGTGGTGAGGACTAAGGGATTGTGCCTCATTAACGATACATACAATGCAAATCCAGCGTCTACCAAAGCCGCTTTAGATCTACTCCGTTCCCTGAAACCACGGGGTGATGGCCGGCGGATTGCTGTTCTGGGTGAGATGTTAGAGCTGGGGGAATATGGACCCGAGGCACATGAGGAGATCGGCCGATACGCAGCTCAGCTTGGGATAGACTGCATCTTCGGAGTCGGCAATCTTACCAAGAAGGTGTTGGATGCTGCGGTCAGCAAGGGGATGGGCGTGAAAGTAGGATATCTCCGCGACAATATCCACGCCAAAAAAAGACTCCGTGGGTTCATCAGAGAAGGTGATGTCATCCTGATAAAAGGCTCAAGGGCCCTTGGGATGGAAGAGATCGTCAAGGAGATCCGTTAAAAAATGACTTGTTCGATCTACAGGTTCAGTGACTCATCTTACCCAGGATGAGTTGCTAAAGCATAAGCCTCTCAGAATTAACCCCTTAGGGTTTCATCCCGGGCTGTAAATGCTACAAAGTTCGCAAGATGAAATGCTGAAGCATTAACTCCGAAACAACCTCTCCGTTCGCCGGACGGTCTTGACGGCTTAGGGGCATTCCTTCCTCGCTACCCACCGCTGAGCCCT
>DTYK01000014.1 GCA_012961925.1 Candidatus Latescibacterota bacterium | reverse complement strand
TTCGCTGCCAATGCGGCGCCTGGAACCTTCTTCTACGGCGTCATCGTCGACTTCTCGCTGTCCAATCCATACGTGGTTGTCGGTCTGCTTTTTGGCGGTCTGCTGCCATGGATTGGATGGTGCAGGAGAAGGAGAGGGGGATCACCATCACCTCAGCAGCAACCACGTGCTTCTGGAAGGGCAGGCGGATTAACATAATTGACACTCCGGGGCATGTTGATTTCACTGTTGAAGTGGAAAGGTCTTTGAGGGTGTTGGACGGAGCTGTCGGAGTCTTCTGTGCCGTCGGTGGTGTTGAGCCTCAGTCCGAGACGGTGTGGAGGCAGGCCGATCGATACAATGTCCCCAGACTTGCTTTCATCAATAAAATGGATCGTGTTGGGGCCGATTTTTACCATGTTCTGGAGATGATGAGGGAAAGGTTGGGGGATAATTTCATTCCGGTACAGTTGCCCATAGGTGCGGGTGACATGTTCACGGGGCTGATCGATCTGGTAACGATGAAAGCGATCACATATCACGAGGAGAACTTAGGGGCTACCTTCATGGAGGATGAAATACCTGACGATCTTAAATCCCAGGCCGAGTATTACCATGAGAAGATGTTAGAGGTTCTGGCCGAATATGATGACCATTTGATGGAAAAGTTTCTGGAGGGGGAGAGGGTTGATCCAGAACAGATAAAAAAGGCTTTACGGAGAGCCACCGTAGATGTGAGCGTAATTCCTGTATTCTGTGGATCGGCTTTCAGGAACAAGGGCATACAGCGGTTACTGGATGGCGTTGTTGATTATCTCCCCTCGCCAGTTGACGTCGGTTGTGTACAAGGGAAGAACCCTTTGACAGGCCTGGAGGAAGAGAGGGAACCGTCCGATGATGCGCCGTTTGCTGCCTTGGCTTTCAAGGTGATGAATGATCCTTACGTTGGCCGCTTGACCTTTATTCGAGTGTACTCTGGGGTTGTAAAAGCGGGCAGTTATGTCTATAATCCATCTGTCGGTCGACGGGAAAGGGTGAGCCGCATTCTTCAGATGCATGCGAACAAACGGGAGGATAGGGCGGAAGTGTATGCTGGCGACATCGTTGCAGTAGTTGGTCTGAAGGGCACGGGTACCGGAGACACACTCTGTGATCAAAACTATCCTATTATCCTCGAATCGATGGAGTTTGCTGAGCCGGTTGTCTTCGTCGCCATCGAACCGAAGACAAAAGCGGATCAAGAGCAGCTCGCCGATGCTCTTAGAAGACTCGCTGAGGAAGATCCTACTTTTAGAGTCTCGGTGGATGAAGAGACCGGTCAAACGATTATATCAGGGATGGGAGAGCTCCACCTTGAGATCATTGTGGATCGGCTGGTTCGTGAATTTAAGGTTCGGGCAAATGTTGGCAGGCCCCAAGTGGCTTACAAAGAGTCGATCCGTAAGGCTGTCACAAGTGAAGGTAAGTTCATCAAACAGTCGGGCGGAAGGGGCCAGTACGGCCACGTATGGCTTAAGCTTGAGCCCGGGGAGCCTGGTTCTGGGTTCTCGTTTATTGATGATGTTGTGGGTGGAGCTATACCTAAGGAATATGTCTCGGCTGTGGCTCAAGGAGTGAGGGAGGCTATGGCAAATGGGGTTCTGGGTGGATACCCTATGAGCGATATTAAAGTGACACTGTACGATGGCTCCTTCCATGAGGTCGACTCTTCAGACATCGCCTATAAGATTGCAGGTTCAATCGCTTTCCGGGAGGGGGTGAAGAGAGCAGATCCATATCTCTTAGAGCCGGTGATGGATGTAGAAGTCAGGGTCCCGGAGAGATACATGGGTGACGTCATCAATGATCTGACAGCCAGACGGGGTCGCATCCTGAGCGTTGTACCCAGAGCTGATGCGCAGGTTATCGCTGCCACGGTGCCTTTGGCCGAGATGTTCGGATATGCCACCAGGCTGAGGTCTCTGACCCAGGGGCGTGCGGTCTATACAATGCAATTCTCAAAATATGCGAAAGTTCCTGAACTGGTAGCCGATGAGATCATAGCGGGGATCCGAGGCAGGGCGTACAACAAGGAGGTGGCACTTGCCAGATCAAAGGATTAGGATCAAATTGAAGGCGTACGACCATGCGACGTTGGATCGCTCAGCTGACGAGATAGTGAAGACTGCTAAAAGGACAGGCGCAAAGGTTTCCGGTCCGATTCCGCTTCCTACAAAACGTACGGTCTATACCGTGCTGCGTTCACCCAATATAGACAAGAAATCCAGGGAACAGTTCGAAATCAGGATTCATAAACGCTTGATCGATATCTATGACTCAACCCCCCAGACGGTGGATGCACTGATGAAACTGGATCTTCCAACTGGCGTAGATGTGGAGGTCAAGGTATAGGTTCTCTTCTTTCAGATGGGTCTCAGGAATGGTTGTATTTGTCCTCTATATCATGAAAGACCGCTGTTATAGATTTAGTTTCTGGGAGAGGGGACAGCCCGAAGCCTTCGCCGAGACCGTCTTCGGCTCAGGTTTAGGGGCACTTCAATTCTATACTAGGCCGAATGGTTAACTTGTGCTAATCGTAAACATTCAGACTTTCAATACAATGATGGACGGATTAATAGGGAAAAAGATAGGTATGACGCAGCTCTTCGATGAGAAGGGGCAACTTGTACCGGTAACGGTCATTCAGGCCGGGCCATGTCCGGTGATTCAAGTCAGAGCCAGAGGCGACTGTGTCTCTGTTCAGCTTGGGTTTGGAGAAGCCAAGAGAAAAAACGTTACCAGGCCCTTGCTCGGTATATTTGACAAGGCAAAGGTACCACCCATGAAGGTGCTAAAAGAGTTTCATGCCGATGATGGTGAGGAGATCAGGCCTGGCCAATGGGTTGACGTAAGCATGTTCCAGGCCGGGGAAAAAGTGGATATCATCGGCCAATGCAAAGGCAAGGGGTTCGCTGGTACTGTTAAACGTTGGGGTTTTGCCGGCGGCCCTAAGACAAGGGGGCAGTCTGATCGACATCGGGCTCCGGGATCAATCGGGGCCTCCTCCTTCCCGTCGAGGGTCTGGAAGGGACAGAAAATGGCTGGAAGGCTGGGGGGCGAAACAGTGACAGTGAAAAATGTCCAAGTGCTCAAGATTGATCCGCAACGGAACCTGATGGTTGTGAAAGGGGCGGTGCCCGGGGCGAGAAACGGTATTCTGTTCATTAAGCGCTCGCTCCACTGATCCTTGGGGCATCCTCTGTTGATGGATAGGTAAGGCGGTGTTGTCGCAATATTCGACTTTAAAATTTGTGGGAGCAGAATGGATACGATTGAGGTTTTGACGACGGAAGGAAAGGTCTCGGGAGGGATTGATCTTCCCGAGGATATATTCGGCATAGAGCCCCATGAACATGCACTATGGTTGGCTGTAAGGACGTATTTGACTAACCAAAGGCAGGGGACGGCTTCTACGAAAGGTCGTTCAGAGGTGAAGGCAAGCGGCCGCAAACCATGGCGCCAGAAAGGTACGGGTCGAGCAAGAGCGGGTACGGTTGCGTCGCCCATCTGGGTTGGTGGAGGTGTTGTCTTTGGTCCCCATACTCGTACGTACCGCCATAAGCTTCCTAAGAAAGTGAAGAGATTGGCATTAAAGTCAGCCTTTTCGGTGAAAGTTAGGGAGGGGCGGGTTGTAGTAATTGAGGATTTTTCGCTTCCTGAGCCCAAGACAAGACTGATGCAGAGAATACTCCATGCTATCGATCTCAACGGACAGAAAGTTTTATTTCTGCCCGGAGAGGTGTCGCTGAATCTGATCAAATCAGGCCGAAACCTACCCCTCCTTGAGATCAAACCCGCAGCCGATGTCTGTGCCTATGATGTACTCAACTCCGAGGTTCTGCTTCTGTCCAGAAGTGGGGTGGAGAGGATCAAGGAGGTGTTCTCAGGATGATGGACCTCAGACGAATTATACGCAGGCCGGTGGTTACCGAGAAAGCAATGGTTCTAAGAGACTCCGAGAATAAATATATCTTCGAGGTCGAAAAGAGGGCAAATAAGATTCAGATAAAAAAGGCCGTGGAGGCGATATTTAACGTGAGCGTAGAGGAGGTCAGGACAGTGTCTGTGCACGGTAAGCCTAAGCGGCTGGGGAGATTCCAGGGAAGGAGGTCCGACTGGAAGAAGGCGATTGTTACCCTTAAAGAGGGTAGCAGGATTGAGTTCTTTGAGGAGGTATGAAGATGCCGATAAAAAAATATAAACCGGTAACCCCCAGCCTCAGGTTCAAAACCAATCTGACCTTTGATGATATAACGGCCAAGGAGCCGGAAAAGTCCCTTGTCGTTGCTCTCAAGAGATCGAGCGGGAGGAACAATCAGGGTAGGATCACCGTAAGACGCCGGGGCGGTGGCCATAAGAGGCTTTTGCGAATAATCGATTTCAAAAGGGAAAAGAGAGGCATTCCGGCGCGTGTCTGTTCTATTGAGTATGACCCGAACCGTTCTGCCCGGATTGCCTTACTCGCCTATGCGGACGGAGAGAAGAGATATATCATCGCGCCTCTTGGTCTGAAGGTGAATGATCGGGTAGTTTCAGGAGAAGGTGTGGAGGTAAGGGTGGGCAATGCTTTACCTCTGAAGAAGATTCCGGTTGGTACGCTTGTCCATTGCGTGGAGCTTCAACCGGGTAGGGGTGCACAGTTGGCCAGGGGGGCGGGAGCAGCGGTGCAGCTGATGGGTAAGGAGGAGCAATATGCCCAGTTGCGGTTGCCATCGGGTGAGATGCGCCTCGTGGACCTTGAATGCTATGCCACGATCGGTCAAGTTGGAAATCCAGAGCATGAGAACGTTCAATTGGGCAAGGCTGGAAAGTCTCGCTGGCTGGGACGTAGGCCGAAGGTGAGGGGAGTGGCCATGAATCCGATTGATCATCCTCATGGAGGAGGGGAAGGTAAAAGTTCAGGCGGAAGGCACCCGGTCACACCATGGGGAAAACCTACCAAGGGGTATAAGACAAGAAAACGTAAGGTATCGGACAAACTGATAATTAAGAGAAGGAAATAGAGATGGCTCGGTCGATCAAAAAGGGTCCGTATGTGGATCCGAAGTTACTCAAAAAGATAAGGGAGTTGAATGAGTCGGGCGAAAAGAAGGTTATGAAGACCTGGGCCAGGCGTTCTACGATAACCCCCGAGTTTGTCGGGCACACCCTGGCCGTTCATAATGGTAATAAGTTCATCCCCATCTATATTTCGGAAAATATGGTTGGCCATAAGGTAGGCGAATTTGCTCCTACTCGGACATTCCGAAGCCACGGCGGCAAGCTCGCTGACAGGATGAAGAGACGGAAATAGAGGTGATAGAATGGAGGCAAAGGCAAAGGCGAAATATATCAGGGTGTCTCCTCGAAAGGCCAGGCAAGTTGTTGACTTGGTAAAAGGCAAAAAAGTTGAAGAGGCGCTGAACCTCCTCCACTTCTTGAAAAAGGCTGCCTGCAGGCCGGTTGAGAAGACCCTTCGGTCTGCTGTCGCGAATGCCCTGAGTGCCGAGAATAGTTCCAAGTTAGATGCCGAGGATCTGGTTGTGAAAGGTGCGTATGTGGATGAAGGCCCGACCACCAAGAGGTTACAGCCAAGGGCTATGGGAAGGGCGACACGGATCAGGCACAGGACAAGTCATATTACAATAATAGTCGGTACGAAGAAAGAGGATGATCTGTGAGATATAGGAGGTTTTAAAGTGGGGCAGAAGACGCACCCGATAGGATTTAGATTGGGGATAAATAAGACGTGGGAATCAAGATGGTTTACAGAACAGGGATTCGCAAAGCTATTACAAGAAGACCTTATGTTGAGGAGGTATGTGAAGAGCCGCTTCGATCGCGCAGGGGTCTCAAGGATAACTATTGAGAGGGCTGCCAGACAGGTTACGATCACCATCCATACAGCAAGGCCTGGGATAATAATCGGGAGACGGGGTGCAGAGGTAGATAGGCTCCGTGACGAGTTGAAGCGGTTGACAGACAGGGAAGTCTACATAAATATTCAGGAGGTCAAGTACCCGGAACTTGATGCCAGACTGGTAGCCGAGGATATAGCGAAGCAGCTTGAAGGGCGTGTTAACTTCCGAAGGGCAATGAAAAGGGCAGTGGCTTCTGCAATGAGGCTTGGGGCCTCGGGGATAAAGATCTCCTGTTCAGGGCGTCTTGGAGGTGCAGAGATGGCCCGGAAGGAGCAGTATCGGGAGGGGAGGGTCCCCTTACACACCCTGAGAGCAGATATCGATTACGCTTCAGCTACTGCGTTCACAATTTATGGTACAACAGGCGTGAAGGTATGGATCTTTAAAGGGGAGATTATGGACAGCGGTGATATCAGTAGGTAGGGGAGTTCTCAAATGTTAATGCCAAGGAAGACAAAACATAAGAAGCAACAGCGGGGGAGGATGAAAGGGTTTGCTTATACGGGAGGAGAGGTTGCTTTTGGCGAATATGGGCTCCAGGCGCTCGAACCGGGCTGGATCACCAGCAGGCAGATCGAAGCAGCAAGGATTGCCATGACAAGGCACATCCGGCGTGGAGGCAAAGTCTGGATACGCGTCTTTCCAGATAAACCTGTTACTGTTAAACCCGCTGAGACCAGGATGGGTAAAGGAAAGGGTTCTCCAGAGTACTGGGTGGCTGTGGTAAAGCCTGGGCGGATCATGTTTGAACTCGGCGGCGTATCGAAGACCCTCGCCCATCGGGCAATGGAGCTTGCCAGCCATAAGCTTCCGATAAAGACAAGGTTTGTCGAGAGGCAGGAGGGAGGCACTGGCTGATATGAAGCCGGATGAAATCAGAGAGATGAGCCATGAAGAGGTTATGGTCAGACTCCGTGATATCGAAGAGGAGCTGTCCAACCTGAGGTTCCGGCTGGCAACTAGGCAACTACCGGACCCACTGAAGGTTAGGCATTTAAGGAAAGAGGTCGCTCGCCTGAAGACAGTCCTTCGTGAGCACGAACTTGGGATAAGGAGGTTGGCCACGGGGGGTGTCCCGATACGTGACAGGGAGGAGATCAGTGGATCAACACAGAAAGATAAGGATCGGAAAGGTAGTAAGTGATCGAGGGGAGAAAACCATCATCGTTGCCACGGAAAGACCGGTCAGGCATCCCCTTTACGGTCGGATTCTACGTCGTATAAAGAAGCTTGCTGCCCATGATGAGGGGAATATCGCCAAGGTTGGAGATATTGTCGAACTGATAGAAACCAGGCCTTTAAGCAAGACGAAGCACTGGAGATTGCTGAGAGTGATAGAGAGCGCCAAGTAAACAACAAGTCCATAGGTTATAGCGGATAGAGGTCAATCCGTTAGGGGTTGTATTTTGTAGTACAGGTTTCTGAATATCTGGAGGAGATAGTCTGAATGATACAAGAATATTCAAGGTTGAGAATTGCAGATAACACCGGAGCAAAAGAGGGTATGTGCATCAGAGTGTTGGGGGGGTCTAATAAGAGATACGCCCGAGTCGGGGACATAATCGTTGTCTCCATCAAGGATGCTGCTCCTGGTGGTATAGTAAAGAAAGGCGACATCGCCAGAGCAGTTGTTGTCAGAACAAAAAAGGAGATAAAGAGAAAGGATGGCTCATACATCAGATTTGGCGAAAATGCCGCCGTATTGATAGATAATCAGAGACAACCTCGTGGTACGAGGATCTTCGGGCCAGTGGCCAGAGAGCTTCGCGAGGAGCAGTATATGAGGATTGTCTCCCTGGCCTCAGAGGTATACTGAGGTTGAGTAACAATCCTGCTCTCTATGTGACTACAAACTCAATTATTTGTCTGGGGTTCAATATGAATATTCGTAAGGGTGACATGGTCGTTGTTATTTCAGGGGATGATAGAGGCAAGCAGGGTAGGGTGCTGAGGATTTTCCCCAGGAGCAACCGGGCAATTGTTGAACGGATCAATTTAATCAAACGGCACACCAAACCCCGCTCCGGTCAACAGGGCGGCATAATTGAGAAGGAAGCCTCTATAAATATCTCAAACCTGATGCCTCTCTGCGGAAAGTGCAACACGAGGACGAGGGTGGGGAAGAGGGTATTGGAAGATGGGAGACGTGTGAGGATCTGCCGCAAATGTGGTGAGATGCTTGGTGCTGCTTGATGTAAGGGAGTGAGCGATGGAACCAAGGCTCAAGACCGTATACACTGAAGAGATAGTCCCGAAATTGATAAAGAAGTTCGGTTATAAAAACAGGTTTCAGGTGCCAAAGCTTACCAAGATAGTGATAAATATGGGTGTTGGGGAAGCTATCGAAAACCCTAAACTATTAGACGCTGCTGTAGCCGACCTGGCGGCAATCAGCGGGCAAAAACCAGCCATCAGGAGGGCGAAAAAGTCTATATCTAACTTCAAATTGAGAGCTGGAACCCCTATCGGGTGCGTCGTGACGCTCAGGAAGGTCAGGATGTACGAATTCCTCGACAGGTTCCTGAATTTTGCGATCCCACGAATTCGAGACTTCAGGGGGGTGAGCAGCAGATCCTTTGACGGTAGAGGTAACTATACCCTTGGTATAAGGGAGCAGATCATATTCCCTGAGATACAATATGACAAGATACAGAAAATAATGGGAATGGATGTAAACTTTGTAACCTCGGCAAAGACTGATGAAGAGGCTTACGAACTCCTGAAAGAGTTCGGGATGCCATTCAGAGAATGAGAGGAGGACCTTTGGCAAGGAAAGCTTTGGTTGTCAAGGCTAAGAAGCAACCGAAATTTAAGGTGCGAAAATACAACCGGTGTCACCGTTGCGGTAGACCAAGGGCCTATTTAAGAGAGTTCGGGATGTGCCGGATCTGTTTCAGGGAGTTAGCCTTGGCCGGGCAAATCCCCGGTGTTACCAAGGCGAGCTGGTAAGGAGGTACAGTTATGTCCATGACCGACCCGGTCGGTGATATGTTAACACGAATCAGGAACGCCTGCAGGGCGAGACATAGAAAGGTTGACATCCCTTCATCAAGGATGAAAGAGAGCATAGCCAAGATACTTATGAACGAAAAGTTCATAAATAACTACGTCCTTATTGAGGACAATAAACAGGGCTACTTGAGGCTTTACCTTAAATACGATTCTGATAAGACCAGTGTGATCAGAGGGATTAAAAGGATAAGTAAACCAGGACTCAGGAAATATGTGGGTAAGGATCAAATACCCAGGGTCCTTAACGGATTAGGGATAGCAATTTTGTCCACTCCCAAAGGGGTGTTAACAGATCGTGAGGCGAGACAGGTTGGTGTGGGTGGAGAGGTCATCTGTTATGTCTGGTGAATGCACTTTAGATTGGGCTTTTGGGTTCCAAGATGGTTGGAAGGGTTCCATTGGGTGCACGAACCCGGGACTTTTTGGGTTCAATCAAGGAGGAGAAGGCAGTGTCACGGATAGGCAAAAAGCCGATAAGAATACCGGAGAGTGTTAGCATCGATATAAGGGGGAGTGATATAGCTGTAAAGGGGCCAAAGGGGGAGCTGATAGTTCCTATTCAGCCGGAATTACGTGTAAAATCGTCAGACGATATCATTGAAGTGATATGTCCGAGCCAGGATAAGTATGCGAGATCTTTACATGGCCTCACCCGCTCTTTGATCGCTAATGCTGTGCAGGGCGTGAGTGAAGGGTTTGAGAAAAAGTTAGAGTTGGTTGGGATTGGCTATCGCGCAGAGATAGACGGCGGCAAGCTAAGGATTTCTGTTGGGCTTTCACATCCTGTCATACTCTCCGCTCCCGAGGGAATAGAGTTTGTAGTCGAAAGTGCTACCAGGATCACGGTTAAAGGTGTGGATAAACAGAAGGTGGGTCAAATGGCAGCAAGGATCAGGGCATTTAGGCCCCCTGAACCATACAAAGGTAAAGGTATAAAGTATGAACAGGAGGTCGTTCGTCGGAAACCTGGCAAGACCGCTGCCTGATGGTCACTGAAGGGTTAAGGAGCTGATTAAAGAAGAAACTTAAGCTAAGAGTGTCGAGGTTAAAGAGTCTGCCTGTGGAGGAAAAGAGATGTTCGATAAGGGGATAAAGAAGGCGAGAAGTAGGGAGAGGCGACATCGCCATATCAGGAGGCGGATAGCCGGGACCCCCCATAGACCCCGCCTGACAGTTTACAGAAGCTTAAAGAACATATACGCTCAATTAGTTGATGATGTGGCAGGCAGATCCATTGTAGGGGCATCAAGCCTTTCGCCAGAGGTAAGAGAAAGGGTGAGGGAGTTAGATGGTAAATGTGAAGTTAGCAGGGAGGTCGGAAGGCTCCTTGCTACCAGGGCCAAGGCCAAAGGTATAGCTGAAGTTGTTTTTGACCGAAGCGGCTATCGTTACCATGGGCGTGTGAAAGCTCTGGCCGAAGGGGCACGAGAGGGAGGACTTCAGTTTTGAACAGGGGCCTACAGGGCATACGTTCGACTTTTGTCTTTCAATCCCCAAAGAAGGGAGGGTTGATTGGAAAGACCGAATCCTGAACAGCTTGATCTGAGCGAAAGAGTTATCTATATCAACAGGGTGGCCAAGGTTGTTAAAGGCGGGCGGCGATTCGGGTTTACCGCTCTGGTGGCCGTTGGAGACAAGAGAGGGCACATAGGGGTTGGACTCGGGAAGGCAAACGAGCTGTCTGAAGCGATAAGAAAGGGGACAGAGGTAGCAAGGAAGAATATAATCTCCGTTCCCCTTGTCAATGGTACTATCCCCCACGAAGTGTTATGCAAATACGGGGCCGCGAAGGTATTGCTTAAACCTGCTTCTCCAGGGACAGGGGTTATTGCTGGAGGGGGAGTGAGGGTGGTCCTGGAGCTAGCTGGCGTGCAGAACATACTCACCAAATCCCTTGGATCATCAAATCCTCACAATGCTGTGAAGGCGACGATGGAAGGTCTTATCAGCCTGAGAGATGCTGATGATATTGCAAAGGTCAGGGGGATTGAACGCTCATCTTCCCTTAAGGAATAGAATTGATGATGGGGCGTAAATTGCGGTGAAGGGAGACCTTTCTGATGCTTCCGTCTACTGCCCATAGAGGGGAGGAAAAGCTAATAAACTGCAGGGTCAATTTAGATGGATGGCAAGCTTCGCATAATTCAGAAAAGGAGCGCGATCGGCCGACAAAGATCACAGAGGCTGACCATCAAGGCTTTGGGGCTTAAAAGGCTTAATCAGAGGATCATTCAGCCTGATACCCCACAGATCAGGGGGATGATCAGGAAGGTATCTCATCTGGTGGAGACCGTTGAAGACTGCTGACAGCTTGATTGGCCATTGTTCATATTTCTATTGGCGATGTAACTTACACAAACCTTAATAAGTATAATTTTCGAGAATAAAAAATGAAACTTGGCGAACTTAGATACGCAGAAGGTACCAGAGGGAAACGGAAGAGGGTAGGACGGGGTCCGGGTTCAGGGCATGGGAAGAGGGCATGCCGGGGACAGAAGGGACAAAGGTCACGTTCCGGTTCAAAGTCCAGGCCGGGATTCGAAGGTGGACAGACGCCTATCCAGAGAAGACTGCCCAAGAGGGGATTTACCAATATCTTCCGAAAGCAATACCAGGTGGTGAACCTCGATGACCTTTCCCGGAAGGAGATCAAAGGCGAGGTGACGCCAGAGCTATTAAAACAGCTCGGACTGATCAAAAGGGCGAAGCTACCTGTCAAGATTTTGGGCGACGGAGAGATAAAGAACTCTATAGTAGTGAAGGCTCATGCGTTCAGCAGGTCGGCTGCCGAGAAAATCGAGCGAGCCGGGGGTAAGGCCGAGGTGATATAGGATGCTTACAAGCTTCCGAAATGCCTTCAGTATTCCTGAATTGAAGAGAAGAATCCTGTTCACTCTCGCACTCCTGGTGGTTTATAGAATCGGTGGACACATCCCCACCCCTGGAGTCGATGGGTCAGCGCTAGCCGAGTATTTCGAAACCGCCAGAGGGACTTTGTTTGGGCTTTACGACATGTTTGTGGGTGGGGCGTTCAGGAGGGCAACGATCTTTGCCCTGGGCATAATGCCTTATGTCAGTGCATCTATCATCCTGCAACTCTTGGGTTCTGTCATCCCCTTTTTTCAAAAGCTTCAGAAGGAGGGCGAGGAAGGGAGAAAGAAGATCACCCAGTACACCAGATATGGAACGGTAATTCTCTCAGTATTTCAGGCTTACGGCGTTAGTGTCTTCCTGGAGAACCTGACCTCTCCTTCTGGGTTTCCTATTGTTCCTCATCCGGGATGGGGATTCAGGATGCTGACCATGGTGACCATAACAGCAGGAACTGTCTTTATTATGTGGCTGGGCGAACAGATAACGGAGAGGGGGATTGGTAATGGTATATCCCTCATCATATTTGTTGGGATACTGGCAAGATTTCCTGGAGCTATCCTGACTGAAATACGCCAGTTTATTGCGGGCAATAGAGGGGTCATCACAGAGATATTTATCCTGATATTGATGGTCGCTGTAACTGCTGCCGTGGTCTTCATGACTCAAGGGCAGAGGAAAATACCTGTGCAGTATGCGAAGAGGGTGATTGGAAGACGGGTATATGGGGGACAAAGCACCCACATTCCTCTCCGGGTGAATACGGCAGGTGTGATCCCGATTATCTTCGCGTCGGCGATTATGTCTGTACCTGTCACTATCGCCTCTTTCTTTCAGCGAAGCGAGACCATGCAAACCCTGGCTTCCCGCTTATCATATCAGTCTACGGCTTACTGGTTCTTCTATGGCCTGCTTGTGGTCTTCTTTACTTACTTTTACACGGCTGTAGTGTTTAACCCGGTTGATATAGCTGACAATATGAAGAGATATGGCGGATTTATCCCGGGCGTCAGGCCCGGCAAGAAGACATCGGACTATATCGACAGGATACTCACGAGGATAACACTCCCGGGGTCCATCTATCTTGCTCTGATAGCGATTTTCCCGTTTTTCGTAGTCAGGTCGATGAACGTTTCGAGGGCCCTATCGGATTTCTTCGGCGGCACAGGACTCTTGATTGTGGTCGGGGTGGCTCTGGATACCCTTCAACAGATAGAGTCCCATCTTGTAATGCGACACTACGAGAGCTTTTTGAAAACAGGTAAGATCAGAGGGCGTAAACGATTCCTGTGAAAACAGGAAAGGTAGATCATCCTTAGGAGATGGAGTAAAATTATCTGTGGGGCTTGTTATGCGAGTGATCCTTTTAGGTGCCCCTGGGGTAGGGAAAGGGACCCAGGCAAGACGTCTGTTCGAAAAGTATGGTGTTCCTCATATATCTACAGGGGATATCCTCAGGAAGGCGGTGGAGAAGAGGACCGATTTGGGGATGATGGCACACCATTATATGAAAGAGGGGAGCTTAGTACCTGATGATCTTATCCTCGATTTGGTTAGGAACCGATTGAAGGAAGGGGATTGTAAAAAAGGTTTCATCATGGATGGGTTTCCACGAACCCTACGTCAGGCTCAAGGACTGGACCAACTCCTAAAAGAGTTAGGGGAAGAGATCGATGCTGTGATAAATATCAACATTGATGAGGCTACTCTTCTTGAAAGGCTTTTAGCGAGAAGGGTTTGTTCTTCATGTGGTGGAAATTTTAATCTGATAACAGATCCACCTGAACATGAGGGTATATGTGACAGATGTGGTGGGAGGCTTATCCAGCGAGATGATGACAACAGGGAGGCTGTACTTAATCGCCTAAGGTTGTACTGTGAACAATCCGGCTCGCTGACCGATTTCTATAGGTCAAAGGGTCTTCTTAGACAAGTGGATGGACGTGGGACCGTCGACCAAGTTTTCCAGAGGGTCACGGACGCCCTACGGATTTAGAGAGAGACTTTTTCCTTTGAGTCCCTCTCGCGGAACGGCTAGAGAGACAAAGGGGGAGGGAATACCTATATGGCAAAAAAAGAAGAGCCGATCCGAGTCGAGGGGACAGTGGTTGAAGCATTACCAAACACGACTTTTCGGGTGGAACTTGAGAATGGCCACAGGGTCCTGGCTCACATCTCAGGGAGGATGAGGATGCATTTTATAAAGATCCTTCCTGGGGATAGGGTGATACTGGAGCTGTCTCCATACGACCTGAACCGGGGACGGATAATATATCGCTACAAATGATGAAGATGTGTGGGCAGGACAGTAGGCGAGTGAGCGATCTAATAAAGAACAAGGTCCTGTAGATCAGTTTTGAGGGGTATTCTTGCGATATTACCGTATTCTGCATGGACTGAGAGGGGAGAAGCTGGCTATGAAGGTGCAGGCGTCAGTCAAAAGGATCTGTATGCATTGTAAGATAGTTCGCAGGAAGGGTGTTATACGTGTGATCTGCAAAAATCCGAAGCATAAACAGAGACAGGGTTAATACGTTCTGTTAGCGAAACAGCGTTATTTTGTGGGATGATCAGGAAGGAGGCAAGCTCTTGGCGAGGATTGCAGGTGTAGATCTACCTAAAGAGAAAAGGATAGAAGTGGCACTGACGTACATTTATGGTATTGGACGGTCATCGGCCAAAAAGATATTGGAGTCAACGGGCATCGACCCGGACACACGTGTTAACAGTCTTACAGAGGGGCAGGTGAGTAGGCTGCGATCCACAATTGAGTCGGGTTATAAGGTCGAAGGGGCGCTGAGGGGGGAGGTGTCCAGAAACATCAAGCGATTAATGGACATCGGTTCATACCGGGGGTTACGTCACCGGGTAGGGTTGCCCGTAAGGGGGCAGCGTACCCATACTAATGCACGGACGCGGAAGGGTCCACGGCGGCCTATAGGTAGAGGTAAGAAGGGGTAATTCTACGATTTGATGCGATGAGCCAGTATGGCTGTTGTTTGCACGGGAAAGGAGAAATATAAATGGTACAACGCAGAGGGAAAGGGAAGGCGAAGAGAAAGGATAAGAGGGTCGATTCCTCCGGCATTGCTCATATTAAGGCTACTTTCAACAATACGATAGTGACTCTCACGGATAAAGAAGGGAATGTGATTTCGTGGGCTACGGCGGGTAAAGTAGGCTTTAAGGGCTCAAGGAAAAGTACACCCTTTGCGGCCCAGATGGCAGCCTCAGCATCGGCGAAAGAGGCCCTTTCCATGGGACTGCGGAGAGTTGAAGTATGGGTTAAGGGGCCCGGAGCAGGGAGAGAGGCGGCGATTAGATCCCTTCAGGCTGCCGGTCTGGAGATTTCTGCCATTCGAGATGTGACACCGATACCTCACAATGGATGTCGGCCACCCAAGCGGAGGAGGGTCTGATCTATGGCACGATATAGAGAGGCCTCCTGTAGGCTGTGCAGACGAGAGGGTGCCAAGCTGTTCTTGAAAGGACAGCGGTGTTTTTCAGAAAATTGTGCCTTTGCAAAAAGGGGATATGCGCCTGGAGAACATGGAAGAGGGCAGGAGAGAAGGCAGTCAGAGTATGGACTCCAACTCAGGGAGAAACAGAAGGCCAAGAGGATCTACGGGGTCCTGGAGAGGCAGTTTAAGAGGTACCTCCAGCGGGCCACAAGGATGAAAGGTATAGCTGGGGAAAATTTGCTCAGGCTCCTTGAGAGCCGCCTGGATAATATTGTCTATCGAATGGGGTTTGCCCCATCCAGGAAGTCGGCCAGACAGTTGATCAGACATAGACATTTCCTTGTGAACGAACGAGTAGTCAATGTTCCGTCTTATCAAGTCCGCCCGGGGGATATTATCAGGGTTCGAAAGGAGAGTGCCGAGCTTGAAGTTATCTCGGACTCACTGAAAAGATCCGGAAAGTCGAGGGAATTACCCTGGTTGGAAGTTGACAAGGCGACTTTAAAGGGTTTTATGGTGGAGCTTCCGAAGAGGGATGAGATCCCCACTCCTGTCGATGAACATCTGGTTATTGAACTTTACTCGAAGTAGCTCGGCCGACTCGTTTGCGTGAGAATCCAAAGGTAGATGAAATGGTCATAATGTTTAACTGTTGCTTGCTTCCACGGAGGGGCGAGGAGATAGAGGGTGTCCGAAGCATGTTCTGGGCATATAAGACGGTTTCAAAGGGAGGATGTTATCCGGGTGAAATAATCGTTTTCGCGAAGGAGAGGTTTTGAGCCATGAAAAGGGATTTCAAAATGCCCAAGTGTGCTGAGATCGATAGGTCAAATTTAACAGACAGTTACGGAAAATTCATCGTGCAACCCCTGGAACGTGGTTTTGGCACGACCCTCGGTAATGCCTTAAGACGGGTCCTCCTCTCCTCGATTGATGGGGCGGCCATCCAGTCCATTAAGATTGATGGTGTGCACCATGAGTTCTCCACCATTCCCGGTGTGGTTGAGGATGTCTCCGAGATCGTGCTCAACCTGAAGGAGGTGTGTGTTAGGCTCCATGGAGATGGCCCCCGAACGATTGTCGTAGAAAAACATGGAAGAGCCGAATGGGTTGCCGGTGATTTAGAGGTAGACCCCAGGGTAGAAATCCTCAATTCCGAACATCACATTGCTACTCTTGATGAGGGGGGCCACATACGGGCTACAATCACCATAACCAAAGGATGGGGTTATGTCCCTTGGGAAGAGAACCGACTTGCGGATCAACCTGTTGACACAATTGTTTTAGATTCCGTATTCTCGCCTGTTCGTAAGGTCAACTACAAGACGGAAAACACACGGGTGGGTCAGAGGACCGACTATGAAAAGTTAACCTTAGAGGTGTGGACCAACAGGACAGTGAGGCCAGAGGATGCGGTTGCACGGGCTGCCAAACTTCTCAAAGATCATCTGGATTTATTTATCACCTTTGAAAAGGCACCTGCTGAACCAGAGGTAGAGAAGGTTGACCAGGAGGAGGATCGATTAAGGAAGCTCTTAGAGACCCCGGTTGATGAACTTGAGCTCTCTGTCCGTTCGAGCAATTGTCTTGATGCAGCGGGGATTAAGACACTGGGTGAGCTTGTGCAGAAGACAGAATCTGAAATGCTAAAATACCGTAACTTCGGCAGAAAATCCCTAAGTGAACTCCAAAATGTCCTGGCGAAATACGGGCTCCATTTTGGGATGGATGTCTCGAAGGTCGGCGGAAAGAGTTTGAAGGAGAAGACAGATGCGGCATCGGAAGAAGGGGCGTAAACTGGGTAGGACGACGAGTCATAGAAAAGCGATGCTCAGAAATATGGTGACTTCGCTGATCGAAAACGAAGCAATCACTACAACCGATGCGAAGGCAAAAGAGCTAAAACCCCTGGCCGAAAAGATGATATCTCTTGCCAGGAAGGGAGATCTTCACTCCCGGCGCCAAGCCCTGGCGGTGATAAGGGGGAAGAAGACTGTTTCCAAGCTCTTCAATAGTATTGCACCCAGATATGCAGGACGTGAAGGTGGATACGTTCGAATCTATAAACTTGGTGAACGGAAGGGGGATGGTGCTCCCATCTCATTAGTAGAGCTTATAGGCAGAGAAAAGGAGGCCAAGGGCTCTGCCAAAAAGAGTGAGAGCGCTAAATAATACCTCTGGGAGCTATTTTATTCTCTAACACAGTGAACTTTTTGGAAGAGGTAGGCTAAATATCAAGAAAGGGCAAACATGGCCCTCAGCGCTGTGTTGCCCTTTTGTTGTTTTTGTCGAAGAGTTATGAAATTTATCCGTATAGTTTGGCTGTTGGCATGGTGTCTGGGTTTTTTCTCCCTCTCAAAAGGGTGGGCTGAGGAGATAAAGGGCCTCTGGGTAGTAAAGGATGCCTTGTATTCTCCGGCCGGTATCACGCGGATGATAACGAGCGCAGTAGAGAATGGATTCAACACCATACTCGTACAGGTCAGGGCCAGGGGTGATTCCTACTATAGAAGCAATGTCGTACCAAAAGGCGAGGCTATTGGTGGTGCGCCTGGAGAGTTTGATCCGCTCTATTTGGTTGTTGAACAGGGGCATAGGGCAGGCCTTCAGGTCCACGCGTGGATTAACCTGTATATTGTGTGGTCCTCTCCCCGCCCCCCGGGCTCAAAGGACCATATATTCTACCAGCACCCCGACTGGTTTGTCACTGCTGACAGTGTACAGAATGTATTTGCCAGTGAGGATATCGAGGGAATCTATCTCTCCCCCGCCTTACCCGGGGTTCGACAGCACCTTTTAGAGGTTGTAAGGGAGATTGTAGATAAATATGAGGTGGACGGCATCCATCTTGACTATGTTAGATACCCAGGCATCCGCTTAGACTATAATTTAGCTGCAAGGACATGCTTTATGCAGGAATATGGGGTTGATCCGCTCTCTATTACGCGTAGTTCGGGGCGCATTAACAAATTTTTTGGCACGACCGGGATTGCTGATTTATCCCGAAAGTGGAGTCAATGGAGGGCTGAGCAGGTGACTGCACTGGTCAGATCCATCCATGAGCTCATAACGCAAAGGCATGAAGGGATGAAGCTGTCGGCTGCAGTTAAGCCTGATATCTATGAAGCATATTATAGATACGGACAGGACTGGGTGCGCTGGGCCAATGAGGGGATAATCGATTTTGTCATCCCGATGGCCTATTCTAACGATACTAAATTGGTTGTGAGGCAGATCAGACGAGCACTTGAGGCTGTGGGACCCGAGAGGCTCTACGCGGGGATAGGCACGTACAATCAGCCTCTTTCAGAGACCATTAAACAGATAGGTTTGATACGTACTTTAGGGACAAAGGGCTTCTTTCTCTTTTCTTACAATTCGCTCCAAGAGGACAGGGAAAGCTTTGAGAGACTAAGGCAGCATCTGTCGGATGGAGATCCAGCGGACTGAAGTTCTACACCTCTGTTGCCACTTCCCAAAGCAAGGACGGTTTTTCCCTAAATTCTGCTGCTTTAATTTAAGTTTTCGATTCCGAACACTTGAATTTGTTTGGCATTTGCATCTTAAAACACGGATAGAGAAATGATAACATCTCAAATTCACGATCTAAAAACCGGCTCCTATCGCTACCTTCCTATCATAGTAGCTGTTTTCATCCTCAGCCCCTTGTTCACAGCTTCTGGCGATTATCTGGCCGGTACTCTGGTGGATGAGAGCTCTGGCTTGACGGGACCCAGACCCATCTCAGGTACCCCTCTGCTGCGGCAGAAGGCTTCAGAGCTTGTGAAGTTGTATGGGGTGCCGTCCGGCCCTCCACCTGTCAGCAAGCCTGTCGCTTATGGGAAGGGTGACACCTTAACCTTCTGGGCTCATGATTTCTCTACTGATCGATATTATCAGACCACTGCCATCTGTCTGGCCGTTGGTGATCACTCATATATCTTTTTAGAGGAAGGACAGGAGGAGAGGGTGAATCAGGAAGCGGGTGAGGAGTTGTTAGAAGCCTTCGAGCGATCGACCGCAAGGGATGCCAATCGAGGGATTTACGATATCATTGCCGATGTCTTCGGCCAGCCTTCCGATGATGTTGACGGGGATCCGAGGATATTCATAATGATCCTGGATATAAGGGACAACTTTAAGGGATCACGGGATACGTTCTACGCCGGCTATTTTGATCGTCGCAACCAGTTCGACCCGGAACAGGTTCCCCACAGCAATCACCGGGAGATGCTGTATATTGACTGTAATCCCTTGGATTTCAAGCACAAAATCGACAAGGTCAAGGGGGTCTTGGCACACGAATTCCAGCACCTTGTCCATTTTACGCGGGATCCGGACGAGCAAGAATGGATCAACGAGGGTTGTTCGGGTTATGCCGAGTACATCACCGGATATCTTAGCCTACCATTCGGCATGAATTTTCTGCGTGCCCCTGACAACAGCCTTACGGGGTGGAGAGGTGTTAGGGCTGACTACGAGAAGACGTTCTTGTTTATCGCTTACCTGGCAGAGCACTATGGGGGTGAGGCGATGATAAAGCAACTCGTTAAGGAGCAGGGCAATGGGATCTCTGGCGTGGAGGGTGCTCTTGCCCATCAGGGAGAGGATGCCACTTTTGCAGATGTCTTCTCTAACTGGGTGATTGCCAACTATCTCGACGGTGAAGGGATATATGGATATGCGGGGCTGGATCTACCGCGGAAGGCATCGGCTACGGAATGGAAGCAGCTTCCAGCTGATACAGTGGATCAGGTCCAACCCTGGGCGGCAGATTACGTTGAGTTCACCTCGGGATCCAATATAAAGATTAGGTTCCAGGGGAGCCCTCCGGGGCAGTACCTGGTACAGCTTGTCAGCAAGTCTGGCTCCGTCCCTCAGGTTTCCAATTTCCCATTAGACCTGACCAATGCCGGTGATCTGACCATCTCAGACTATGACACGCTCACGCTGGTTGTGGCCAGAACCTTCTCGAGGGTCGGTAACTATTCTTACTGGGCCGAGGAGTCTACCTCTGTGGAGCCTGCACAGGAGGAGGTATTGGGGGGGGACGTCCCCCTTGCCTCTCGGCTTTTTCAGAACATCCCCAATCCTTTTAACTCAGGGACGATAATACCGTTCTCTATCGGCGGGATGGAATCCAGGGTTATAAGCTTGGGGTTTGGGAATGTCCAGTCTCCCTACCTGCATCCGAGAGTCACCCTGGAGGTATTTAATCTATCAGGACAGAGGATAAGGGTACTCCTGGACGGAGACGTCAGGCCGGGCAGGTATGCTGTCGGGTGGGATGGGAAAGACCAGGCCGGCAGGGATGTCTCCAGCGGTGTATACATCTACCGGCTGAAAGTCAATGGTTCTGTCCGAACGAAGAGGATGCTGCTATTGCGCTGATATGTTGATTCCCAGGAGGTTTTTCCCCGGTCATGGGGAGGACGTCCATAAGTTGATATCTATAATTGGTGGTTGGCCATCCCCATCGATAAGCTTCAAGTTGATGCGCCTGTAGCGCATCGCTTCAATGGACACATCAAATCTTCTCGACGACAGCAGGTGATCCCTCCGTCTTTCGTCGTATATTCCTGCGAGCTCCACCCCTGTAGGACATCTTTAAAGGCATGGATTATCAGTGTCCGAGGCATCAGTAGGTCAGCACTGAACACGCTTGCATCCCTCTCTATCAGCCGCCTGCCCCCTCTCGATCTTACTTATATTAGGTGAGATTCCCGCCAATTCCCTCTGGGTCATCCTGATTTCAGGCGTGGACTCCTATTTTTTTGACAAGAACACCAGTCCGTCCCATTCCTATTGCGATTCGAAGCTTCGGTCAGTTTAGGTTGTTCCCACCTTGTCGGTTTGAGGCGAAGCTTCGCTGGTGTCATCTCTATTGTAAAGAGGTCTTCGGGGGCTACTTTTTGGTTGCTCTGAGCTTGAAAAAGTTGTAAATTGTATTATTATAATTAACGAGACAGAGGAGCAGAGCTTGGAAGGGGGTGATCTTTACGGTGATATGGTTCATTTTGTTTCCTGCCCGGATTTTGAGCAGATCGGCTATCTTCTTGATTATGGCGTTGATTGCTTGTTCCTCGCCAGCCATTGCCGGGGACTGGACGACTTACACATCTGTGGGTGAGATCAACGATATTGTGCCGATCGGGAAAGACGTCTGGATCGCCACAGATGGCGGAGTACTTAAGTTGAGCCTGACAGACTCCTCATATACGAAGTATACTAACCTTGATGGACTTGCGAGCAACAAGGTCTTATGTATAGATGCTGACTCGAGCGGCAATATCTGGTTTGGTACCCAGGACGGAGGTCTGAGCCAATTTATAATGGGAAAGGGCTTCGTCCCGGCAGAGCATTTCATCGGTTACAGGATAAACTCCCTCTTGGCTGAGGACGATTCCACGCTATATGTGGCTACAAACGTCGGCATAAGTCTCTTCCGGCCAGATAGAGACGAAGTTAAGGAGACCTATCGCCATCTGGGAGGTCTGCCGAGGAACACCGAAGTCCTCACCGTAGGGATCTTCGATCAACAGATCTTTGCAGGCACTGTAGGTGGAGTTGCATGGGCCCCTCTCTTTCAACCCGGGGGGCAGCTTACCAATCTCAGGGACTTCGGAAGCTGGTTGAGTAACACGAGGGTGAGTACCGTCTATACTATGATCCAAGCCGATTCGTCGGTGTATATCGGAACAAGCAAGGGTCTATATCGTCTGGAAGGGGAAAATTGGATCTATGAGAGACTTTCTCTCCCGGTCTATGATCTGGAGGTACATGAGGGGGACTTGGTGGCGGTGACATCGCTGGGGCTTTATCGAAGGCCAATTTCAGGGCAACGCGGTTTTTACAGGGACAATCGTATTCCACCCACGATCAGATCTGCTGCTGTCGCTTCTGATTCTACGCTTTGGGCTGGAGTGGCCGGCGTTGGGTTGATAGGCCTTAAATCTCATAAGATCTTTGAACTTAAGGTGAATAGCCCGGCAGCTAACAGTTTTATGGACCTGGCTCTGGATCAGCGGGGGGTGTTGTGGGTTGCATCCAGCCTTAGGGAGGAGATGCCCAGGGGAGCCTATAGCTTTGATGGACATACCTGGAAGAACTACACCTGGCGAGATGGTCTGCCACGTGACTACGTTGTCTCTGTTACTGTGGATAGCCGTAACAGGGTATGGTTCGGTACCTGGGGCAAGGGGGCAGGCCTTCTGAAAGAGGATGGCGAATGGGTGGTGGTGAATCAGTATAACAGTGTCCTGGAATGGGTGGATACACCCGATTATGTGGTAGTTAACGACTTTTGCGAAGACAGGGCCGGTAATATCTGGATGTCCAACTATCGTAGAGGTATAGCTGTGATTGACGATTTCCCTCAGGGCAAAGGAGCCCGTTATACCCACTTAGATGACGGTCTCCCGAGTGATCAAGGGACGGTTCTGGCGGCTGATTCTGCTGGACTCATATGGTTTGGCACTGAAGACGCCGGATTCTGTCTGTTCGATGACGGTGGAACCCCATTTAGAAGGGATGATGACAAAGTCATCTCCTTCTCCACCACGTCAACTGATAACCGGTTGACGAGCAATCACATTAATTTTATCACACCTGATATAGATGGATCCATCTGGGTGGCCACAGATGCAGGTGTCAACAGAGTTCAGGGAAGATATGACCGAGAAAAACAGGAATTCACGCTTGACCAGTGGGATATCTACCTGGAGGGGATTGCTGTCAATCAGGTGGCGGTAGATTCCTGGGGCAACAGGTGGTTTGCAACTGAAGAGGGTCTGTTCCAGCTTCCTGTTGGAGGTGGAACTATCAAATCATATACAAGGACAAATAGCGGACTCGTAGATAATGAAGTGCAATCTCTGGCCTTCGACGCTAAAACTGGGGATCTGTGGATAGGCACCATCAATGGGTTGAGTCGGTTTAAACTCTCTTCAGCCCCGCCCCTTTCGTGGACAAAGGTCTATCCGAACCCGGTTCTGCTCAGGGAGGGGTTGGAGATGAAGTTTTCCGGATTACTTAATGGCTCCACCGTCAGGATCTTCACGCTGGCTGGCGAACTGGTCGATGTCCTTTATGCCAATGAGCTTGGAGAGGCAACCTGGGAGGGTGTCAATACTGAGGGCCGCCCCGTAAGTACGGGTATCTACCTCTACTCTACCATAAACCGAAACGAGAAGAGAATCATCGGGAAGATAGCCCTCATCCGGGTTATTCGGTGACTCGGAACGGACGATTGCGTCTGTTCGACCGGAAGGCATCTGGCATGTGTTGAGTTATATCAGCGATGAAAAAGTAGTTGCCTCTGGGGGGAT
The DNA here is from genome assembly GCA_012961925.1 of Candidatus Latescibacterota bacterium. Taxonomy (GTDB): domain Bacteria; phylum Latescibacterota; class MVCY01; order MVCY01; family DTYK01; genus DTYK01. The sequence continues at coordinate 1,653 of DTYK01000014.1, read as the reverse complement.
TTTTCTTTATATTATGAGTTCAAATTTTGGAGTCCTGCGTTTTAACAACCGGTTATCAGAAGAGGAGGAATTAAATGGGTAAAAAGTATGTCTATTTCTTCAGTCCAGGTAAGGCCGAAGGCAACGCAAGCATGAGAAACTTATTGGGCGGCAAGGGTGCCAATCTTGCTGAGATGGCCAATATAGGGCTACCGGTTCCTCCGGGCTATACCATCTCAACGGAAGCATGCAGGTTTTATTATGAACATAATGGGAAATATCCTGAGGGTTTAGAAGAGCAGATTGCCGAGAATCTAAGTAAGGTAGAGGAGGTTGTAGGGAGGGAATTTGCAGATACAGAGGACCCGCTTCTGGTATCCGTTCGTTCCGGTGCCCCCATCTCCATGCCCGGGATGATGGAGACCGTTCTGAACTTGGGGTTGAATGATCACACACTTCAGGGCCTGATTAAGCAGACTGGTGATGAGCGGTTTGCATATGATGCCTATAGAAGGTTCCTAATGATGTTTTCCGATGTAGTACTGGCAGGTGAGGAGGGGTCTCCGAATTACCGTCCAAACCTCAATAGACATACGTTTGAGAAAATCTTTGACGATGTGAAAAAAGAGTTAGGGGTTAAACTCGATACAGAAGTGGGAGCTGAAGGGCTTAAAGAGGTCGTCTCAAGGTTTAAAGTGCATTTTGAGAAGGAATATGGAAGGCCTTTTCCAACAGACCCGAGAGAGCAGCTCAGATTGGCGACAAACGCCGTATTCGAGTCCTGGAATAAGAAGCGTGCCCGGGACTTCCGTAAGATCAAGGGCATCCGTGATGATCTCGGTACTGCTGTAAACGTCCAAACAATGGTCTTTGGCAATATGGGCGAGGAATCCGGGACAGGTGTGGCGTTCACCCGTGATCCGTCGACAGGCGAAAAGAACTTTTATGGCAACTTTCTGCTCAACGCCCAGGGGGAGGATGTGGTTGCAGGTGTCCGTCAGGCTATGCCTATAAAGGAGATGGAGGAACGGATGCCTGTGCTTTACGCGCAGCTTTTGGAGGCTTCTCAGCTTCTTGAGAGGCATTACAAGGATTTGCAGGACATCGAGTTCACTATAGAGAGGGGAAAACTGTGGATACTCCAGTGCCGTTCAGGGATGCCAACCGCAACCGGAAGAGCGGTTGTTAAGATAGCGGTTGACATGGCGGAGGAAGGCCTGCTTGATGAAGACCTGGAGGTAGGGAAGAAGAGGGCCCTGCTTATGGTAAAGCCCCATCATGTGGATCACATGCTGCACAAACAGATCGATCCCAAGGCAGATGTTCGACCGATTGCGAGGGGTGTGAGTGCGTCGTCAGGTGCTGCCTCTGGATCTGTAGTCTTCGATGCAGATGATGCCGAAAGGCTGGGAGCAGCAGGGGAGAAGGTTATTCTTGTTCGTCCTGAAACCACGCCTGACGATGTCCACGGTTTTCATGGGGCTCAGGGGATCCTTACGCAGATAGGTGGAGCTACAAGTCACGCAGCCCTGGTTGCGCGTGGGATGGGAAAGCCATGTGTGACCGGTTGCGACCGGATCTCTATCGACCTGAAGGCGAAGCGTTTTACTGTCGGTGACATTGTTGTTAAAGAAGGGGATGTGATAAGTATCGATGGTACAACCGGGAGGGTAT
>DTYK01000013.1 GCA_012961925.1 Candidatus Latescibacterota bacterium | reverse complement strand
TATCCTTTTCAGGGAGAAGTTCAAAGAACCCTTCAAAGTGCTCCACTGTAAGTGGTTGATTTTTGGTTACATTGAGGTCGGACAAATCGTAATACCATATTTTCCTTGTCGGTTCACCTTTGGTGAAAAACAACAGGTTGGTCTTGCTGGCTGCTCCTGCATTGACGAAGACTTTCGGCGGAAGGCTTACGATGCACCTTTATATCTTATACCTCTTTCGGCTCAATAAACTTTTCATACCTATCGTAATATATCCCTAAGTCTCTCCGATGTCAACGGTGTTTTCGGCAGGCGGAACGGAGGAGAAGCCAAGCGGGCATCATCCTTTTCTCTTCTTCGCCGCCTGCATAATAACCCTGGAGCATCTGGGGCAGACCCATTTCCTCTTCTTGTGGAAACTCCTCTTTTGCTCAACCATTGGGTATTTACATCTCGGACAAATCATTTCCCCGAACGGATTTATGCCTTTCTATTAGCCTGAAAATGAGCGGGCAAGCACTGACTCTAAATCCACGATATCGGCGTGGTGGATGATGTCCTTGATCTCCATTGCTCCCGACAGATATTCCTTCATAATTCTATACCCCACATAATTCCCCACCCTTGGGGGAATACCAAGCTCAGCATCACCCCCACTGAAGAGGGAAGATACCAGATTTGATGACCGGAGCTCAGACCTTACCAGCCCGAGCAGATACGCTTCGTTCTCTATACACCAATTTACCCTTGATCTGGAGAGAAAGATATGCTCATGTAAGGGCCTTTCAGGGAACACAAATTCAGAAAAGACAGCGGCCAGTCCTTCCGATAACAACATCTCCGCCAATGAGCATGCCCTGGCACATCCCTTGGTCAAACGTCGAAGGTAGTGGCAATATTCATGGGCGAAAATGATTTTGAGGGGCATGAAGTCCCTGAACCTCTCCAACCCGAAGCCGATCACAGGCCTTCCCCTGAATTCGACGACAAAACCGTCGGATGAGAAGAATCCAACTATGAGATAAACATCCGGTTCTTCCGTTGGGGTCGCGAATCTCTCGCAACGCTCCAGCGCCTTCGCAATGATCTTTTCCGGCGCCTCCTGAGCGATCAGGCCCTCCAGAACCGAGTAATCACCCCTCCTGATCCTCCTCACCCTCTCCTCGATCTGGCCGAGGTCCATCCACTTAAAGGAACGCCAGTATGAGAAGAGAAACTCCCTGTGGGGTCGAAGGTAATGCCTCTGATAGGAAACCCAGGGATCTGGTCCCTTATCCAGTCCGTTTATGAACCTGAAGAAGTCCCTATATATCGGATAAAGTGGCATTTTCCTTAGAGATCGTCTGTCGTTGTTCTCAAACGTCCGCTGAAGTAGAGCCAAGCGGAAAAAGACCCCATAACGGCAAAGCCGATCAGTCCTAACAGAGTACTGATGATAACGTTATGACCCTTTAAGACGACGAGTAGGGCCATAGCAGGTCCATTAAGAGATGCGTGGGCTATCGTGGGCGTAAATATGCTGTCGGACGCAAGCCTCAGCCAGCCAAAGATAATGGATAAAAGAACACAGAAGACTATCATCAGACCAATGCCGAGGACAGGGTGACCTGGATAATTAAAGCCCATCAGGATCAGAGGTGTATGCCAGATGCCCCAGATGATCCCTGTCAGGACCATTGCCTGCAATTCCCCTTTCGGCAGAAGACGCATCAACAGGTACCCACGCCAGCCGAATTCCTCCCCGAAGGTGAATATGCTGTTGACGATGACCGCCATGGTCATCGAGGAGACGAATATCGTGAACAGTAAGGATCCGGGTGACGGTAAGGGCTTCTCCGGCGCTCGCTCTGCCATTATCTCCATCAACTGCGAGAGCGAAAAATCGAATTGGGCCTGCCTAAGTGCCACAGCAACAGAGATGGTAACTACCGAAAGGATCACGGGCAACAGCCAGGCAATCAGGTAATAACTCCGCCTTCCAAACCTCAGACCTGCGTCACCGAAACCCTCCCTGGTTATGAACTTACGTACAATGAAGGCGGAAAGGCCGGGGATAAACATGATCAAAGCGACAATAATCTGGGGCGCAGGGGACGGCTGACCTGTCAGTGAGACACCCTTCGCCAGCATTCCCAACTCAACTGCCCAGGTCAGGCCAAAGGTTACGACGAGAAATGCGAGAACGCCTTCTCTTTTCGGCACAGTTCAGCCTCCTTTCTCCATATCATAACTACAGCGGTTTCCTGACTACAGCGGTTTCCTGAGACCAGATGGTGAACCGAATTGTTAATCACATAAAAACCCTCCGAATCCCAGGAGTTCCATCTGG
>DTYK01000012.1 GCA_012961925.1 Candidatus Latescibacterota bacterium | reverse complement strand
TCAAGAGGTCGGCAGGTCAACAGAAAAGCTCGGTAGCTTAGAGGAGGGGGATGACGTCCTTGATGTGGTTGGACCTCTTGGTCGCCCCAGTGAGATTGAGAACTTCGGGACCGTTGTCTGTATAGGGGGAGGTGTCGGTACAGCGGTGGTATACCCTATTGCCAAAGCCCTGAAAAAAGCGGGCAACAGGGTCGTATCAATAATTGGTGCCAGAAATAAGTCTCTTCTCATCCTTGAGGAAGAGATGAGAAGGCTTAGTGACCGACTGTTGGTGACCACTGACGATGGATCATACGGGCTCCATGGATTTGTCACTGATGGGCTTAGAAAGCTCATGACCGATGGAATGAACATAGACAGGATCTGGGCCATAGGGCCAGTTGTGATGATGAGTGCTGTCTGTTCAATCACCAAAGGGGGGGGCATAAAGACCGTCGTGAGCCTCAACCCTATTATGGTGGACGGAACTGGTATGTGCGGTGCCTGTCGAGTTACAATTGGCGGACAGACCAGGTTTGTCTGTGTGGATGGTCCTGAATTCGATGGACACCAGGTGGACTTTGACGAGTTATTGAGACGACAAAGGATGTATCTAAAAGAGGAGAGGCTTGCTAAGCAGCAGACCACAAAATAATTTTGAAATGACATGGAGGCGTGTTTGAAGGATAAGAAGGAGATAAAGCCCACAAAGGAGTTGATGCCGAAGCAGGATCCTAAAATAAGGGTGACCAATTTTAATGAGGTTGCCCTCGGCTATTCGGTAGAGCAGGTCCGCAAGGAGGCAGACCGTTGTTTAGCATGTAAGAAGCCCAAGTGTATAGCAGGATGTCCTGTTCAGGTGGATATACCCGGCTTCATAGCTCTGATTAAAAAGGGCGACTTTCCTGGAGCTGTCCACAAGATCAAGGAAACAAATAGCTTGCCTGCGATTTGCGGTAGGGTCTGTCCTCAGGAAGAGCAGTGTGAAGCCAGGTGTGTGTTGGCCAAGAAGGCTGAGCCGGTGGCGATCGGTCGTCTCGAGCGGTTTGTCGCTGACTGGGAGATGGAAAATGGGGTTACGGTCTTGCCGTCACCTGCGAGGTTGACGGGAAAGAGGGTTGCTGTTGTTGGCTCTGGTCCTGCTGGCCTGACCGTTAGCGGGGATCTCGCAAAACTTGGACATCGAGTGACCATCTTTGAGGGACTCCACAAACCGGGTGGCGTACTGGTTTATGGTATTCCGGAATTCCGTTTGCCAAAGGCCATTGTTGAGAAGGAAGTTGACTATATAAAAAGGCTTGGCGTCGAGATAAAGACGAACATGGTTATCGGTCGGATTTACACTGTGGATGAGCTTCTGGGGAATGGGTTCCATGCTGTCTTTCTGGGAAATGGGGCGGGATTACCCCGTTTCATGCACATCCCCGGTGAAAATTTGAATGGGGTCTATTCTGCCAATGAATATCTTACAAGGGCTAACCTGATGAAGGCTTACAGGTTCCCTGAGTATGACACACCCATCAGGTTAGGCAGAAAGGTGGCGGTCATCGGCGGTGGTAACGTGGCAATGGACTCGGCGAGGACTGCCCTTAGACTTGGTGCCGAGAAGGTCTATAATGTCTATCGGAGGTCGAGGAAGGAGATGCCGGCGAGAGATGAGGAGATTGCAAATGCGGAGGAGGAGGGAGTCCAGTTCGTTTTTCTCACCAATCCGGTGAGGATTATCGGTGATGAGGATGGGTGGGTAACGGGTATGGAATGTATAAGGATGGAACTCGGGGAACCGGATCTCTCCGGGAGAAGACGGCCGATACCGGTAAAGGGTTCAGAGTTTACTCTTGAGGTCGATATGGTAGTGGTTGCTATTGGAACAGATGCCAACCCATTGATTGCCTTAACCACGCCCGATTTAGAGGTGAACGGAAGGGGGTATATCGTAGCCTCCTCCGAGACCGGCGAGACAAGCAAACCCGGGGTCTTCGCTGGAGGGGATATTGTGACAGGGGCTGCCACCGTGATCTCCGCAATGGGTGCTGGACGTAGGGCAGCGATGGCAATAGACAGATATCTCAGCGAAATGAGGGGATGAGACATGAAGGCATATCTTAATGAACTTTCCGAGGGCGTAAACGGATTTCAGTTCGTTGAGCCCGCTGAGGAGTTTGGTCTTCAAGGTGCCGAATTTACATGCGTCACACCTATCTCGGCCAGGCTAACGGTTATCAAAACCGGGAATACCGTTCTGGCCAGGGGTCTGGTCTGGACAAGAATATTGACTAAATGTTCACGTTGTCTCAAGGACTTTGAAGAGGACCTATCGGCCGAGCTTGATCTTATCTTCAAGAAAAGGAAGGGCCAGCCGGAGGAATATATTGAGCTCTCAGAAGAGGATCTGAAGACGATCGAGTTTGATGCCGAATATATCGACTTGCGAGAAGGGATAAGGGAGACCCTTCTTCTTGCCTTTCCCATCAAGCCCCTGTGTTCCCAGGGGTGCAAAGGTCTATGTCCGGTATGTGGGAGGGATCTGAACCCGGGTCCCTGTGGTTGTCAAAGGGAGCGGATAGATCCCAGGTGGAGGAGCCTTGAGAGCCTGAGGCGGTCTTAGCGGACCGATGGGCAAGCAAAGAAAAAGAAGGGTGAGGATTTTCAAAATCAGCTAAAATGGCCAAGGAATCGGGAATCTTGTCGCAAGTAATGTAAATTTGGAGGTATAAATTGGCTCTGCCAAAGAGGAAGACATCCAAATCCAGGCGGGATAACAGGAGGGCCCACTGGAAGGTTGATCCTCCTGTGGTTGCGATCTGTTCGCATTGTCATCAACCTAAATTGCCACACAGGATATGCCCCAACTGTGGGTATTACGACGGCAAACAGGTGATCATCTCTGAAGAGAAATAGGGAGAGGGGAATGATATGCGGATCGCTGTAGATGCGATGGGTGGTGACAACGCACCCCATACTTTAGTGGAAGGTGCCCTCCAGGCGTTGCGGGATTCCAGTGGAGAGCTGGAGGTTCTTTTGGTTGGGGATAGGGATCTTCTTGAAGCGGAACTCGTCAGATCTCATCGGATGGACGGTCTTTCAATTGTTCACGCCTCTGAGATGGTGGGGATGGGTGAGGCCCCGACTGTTGTCTTAAGGAGGAAAAGGAACTCATCGATCGCTGTTGCAACTGATTTACAGAAGCGAGGTGAGGCGGATGCCTTTATCAGTGCCGGAAACACCGGCGCAGTTGTCGCCTCCACATTGATAACCCTGGGACGCCTGGAGGGTGTAACCCGGCCTGCCATAATATCTCCCTTCCCAAGCAAAAAGGGCATCTGCACAGTTTTGGATACAGGTGCCAATGTGGAATGTAAGCCGGAGAACCTGCTTCAGTTCGGCATCATGGGGAGCCTTTATGTGAGCCATATCTTTGGGGTCGGTGAGCCAAAGGTAGGTTTATTGAGCATCGGAGAAGAGAGTTCTAAGGGGAGCGACCTGACCCAGGAGGCGTACCGCCTGCTTTCTGATTCAGGACTTAATTTCATTGGCAACATTGAGGGGCGTGATATCTTGAAAGGTACAGCAGATGTGGTTGTATGCGATGGGTTTGTCGGCAACGTCATATTGAAATTTACTGAGAGTATCTTCGAGACGATCTCCTCAAGCATCAACGCCAAGGTTAAGATGAACCCGTTCGGGAGGGTGGGAACCTATCTGCTCAAGTCGGCATTTGATAAGCTGAGAGAAGAGTTCAATTATGAAGAGTACGGCGGAGCACCCCTTTTGGGTGTCGATGGGGTCACTGTTATCTGCCACGGAAATTCCTCGGCGAAGGCCGTTAAGAATGCGATAAAGGTGGCAGAGAGACTTGTACGTGAACGGGTTAACGACCGAATCAAAGAGAGGCTGGGAAAGGAGGCCTGTGAAGGAACAAAGTCGTTTGAGAAGGGCCCAGATAGTGGGCACAGGATCAGCGGTTCCTGGCAAGGTATTAACTAACTTTCAGCTTGAAAAGATAGTAGATACATCAGATGAGTGGATACGAGTCAGGACCGGGATCCGGAGAAGACACATCGCAGAGGAAGGGACAACATCGGCGACCCTTGCTGCTGATGCAGCCCGCAAGGCCATGGATGACGCAGGGATAACACCTCAGGAAGTTGATCTCATTCTGGTAGCGACGGTAACCCCGGACATGGCCTTTCCCTCAACGGCATGTCTTGTCCAGGAGATGATCGGAGCTATTAATGCGTCCGCCATGGATATGAGCGTAGGATGCTCGGGCTTTATTTACGGGTTGGCGACGGCAGATTCGTTTATCTTTTCGAGCAAATATGAGAACATACTTGTCATCGGCGTGGAGATTCTGTCCAGGATCACCGACTGGACGGACAGGAACACCTGTGTTCTCTTCGGCGACGGTGCAGGAGCAGTAGTGGTAAGGGCAAATAATAACGGCAATAAGGGGATAATTTCCACCTATACGAAGAGTGACGGATCGTTGGGCAAACTCCTGATGTTACCAGGCGGAGGTTCCAAACATCCCACTTCGTATCAAACAGTTGCTCAGAAGATGCATTACATCAAGATGCAAGGCCATGATCTCTTCAAGCCAGCGATTCTATCAATGGTTGAGGCTACATCTTATATTCTCGAAAAGTCAGGACTTACAAGTCGAGATATCGATCTTTTAATTCCTCACCAGGCAAACATCAGGATAGTGGAAGCCGTAGCCAAAAAGCTCAGGGTGCCTATGGAAAAGGTTTATGTAAACCTTGACGAGTACGGAAACACCTCTGCCGCTTCCATTCCTATTGCCTTGGATGAGGCAAGAAGGAAGGGCCTGATCAAGACCGGAGATCTTGTTATGATGGTGGCTTTTGGGGCCGGTTTAACATGGGGATCGGTATTGGTCAGGTTTTAATCCTATAGCCGAAAATTGGACGCTGAGAAACATCGAATAGATCTGAAAACCGTTGCGTCTAGCGAAGCTTCGCTTCAAACCAATGAGGATTTAAGAGGGATGGGTATAGGTAGATTGGCCTTCATCTTTCCTGGTCAGGGGTCACAATTTGCTGGTATGGGGGAGAAGATTTACGAGCGGTTCGAAACAGCTCGTAAGATCTATGATGAGGCAAGCGATCATCTCGGGATGGATATTAAGGGTATCTCCTTTGAAGGGCCCGAGGATAAATTGCGACAAACGAAGTATGCACAGCCAGCGATCTTTGTCTACAGCATGGCCCTTTCGGCTTTATTACTGGAAAGGGAGATCCTACCGGCTATCGTGGCAGGACACAGCCTGGGTGAATATTCTGCGCTGGTTCAGGCTGGCGTACTTGGATTGTCTGATGGCCTGAGGGTTGTTGGGCTTCGTGGCGAGCTTATGCAGAGAGCGGGAGAGAAGAATCCTGGGAAGATGGCTGCGATCATCGGGCTGTCAGAGAGGGAGGTGGTGAGGATTTGTAGAGGTGCAGATTCTGAGGGGAGGGTTGTCCCTGCAAATTTCAATTCTCGCGACCAGATAGTTATATCAGGAACTCCTGCGGCCGTTAAAAAGGCAATGGAGCTTGCGCGTGAGGCTGGTGCGAAGAGGGTGGTGGAACTGAGGGTGAACGGGGCGTTCCATTCCAGCTTGATGGAGGAAATATCTCATGAGTTCGAACGGGCTCTTTGGGCAGTGCCGATGAACAGGGCAAACATCCCAGTGGTTGTCAATGTATCAGCGGATGTTGTAACAGAGGCGGGGCAGATCCGTGAACTTTTGGTAAGACAACTTGTAAGTCCTGTTAAATGGGTACAGTCAATGGAAAAGATGGTGGAATTAGGGGTAACCGAAATGGTCGAGACCGGACCGGGTAACGTACTCAGGGGTCTCATGAGAAAGATCAACTCATCCATAAAGGTTATGAACGCCGAAGACCTCATATTTTCCAACTGCTGACCAGTTTGATCAGACAGGAGAGATTTGATGAAGGGATTGAAGGATAGGGTGGCATTGGTGACAGGTGGTGCACGCGGTATTGGTAAGGCTATAGCACTACGTCTTGCTGCGGAGGGAGCAAATATTGCCGTCTCGGACATAGATATCAACGGTGCAGAGCAGACCGCTTTGGAGATCCAGAAGACCCTGGCACGTGAGTCTATGGCCATTAAAGCTGATGTCTCCATATCTGAGGTTGCTAACCGGATGGTCAGGGAGACGATCGAGAAGTTCGGGAGGGTGGACATCCTTGTTAACAATGCCGGGATAACACGTGATAATCTGCTGATAAGGATGGGTGAGGCGGAGTGGGAGGCAGTTATATCTGTCAACCTTACGGGTACCTTCAACTGTACGAAGGCCGTGGCACGCCAGATGATGAAGAACAGATATGGAAGGGTGATCAATATTGCATCGGTGATAGGGATTGTGGGTAATGCTGGTCAGAGCAACTATTCCGCCTCTAAGGCCGGTATTATCGGTCTGACAAAATCGGTGGCAAAGGAGTTAGCCCCGCGGGGGATAACAGTCAATGCTGTGGCACCAGGGTATGTTGAGACCGAGATGACAAAGGCCCTTCCTGAGGCGGTGCGAAAGGGTTTTCTTAATCTGATACCTTTGGGCCGTGCAGCAACCCCGGAAGATGTTGCGGCCGTGGTTGCTTTCCTTGCCTCTGATGATGCCTCTTATATAACGGGGCAGGTGATAAACATCGATGGTGGCATGGTCATGTGATTGCCATCCGTTGGAGGCACATTGGTAGGCGAAATTTGCATAGCCTGTTGCTGAGAAAGGAGGGTGAAAACCGTGACGATTGAAGAAAGGGTACGAGATCTGGTTGTGAATCAGCTCGGTGTCAATCCTGAGCAGGTGACACCTGAAGCCTCGTTTGTCGATGATCTGGGCGCCGATTCACTTGATACAGTGGAACTGGTGATGGCTTTTGAAGAGGAATTTGGCATAGAGATTCCGGACGAGGATGCCGAAAAGATGATTACTGTAGGGGATGCAATCAAATATCTGGAGAAGCATCCCCAGTTGCAGGGGGAATCCGAATGAGGAGGGTAGTCGTTACAGGACTTGGTGTGCTTGCTCCAAACGGTCTAACAGTTGAAGAATTCTGGGAATCGACCTCTCGTGGGGTGAGCGGGATAGCAGGGATAACCAAGTTCGATGCCTCCGACTACCCCTCAAAGATCGCAGGTGAAGTTAAGGGCTTTGATTCCTCCCGTTATATCGGCAAAAAGGATGCCAAACGGATGGATCTGTTCACCCAGTATGCTGTCTACACAGCCCTGGCTGCTGTTCGGGACGCAGAGTATGACATCCTTGCCGATGATCCAGAAAGGGTGGGGGTGATCTATGGTTCAGGTATCGGTGGTACCTTAACCTTTGAAAAACAGCATGCCAATCTACTCAGAAAGGGGCCACGTGGTATAAGTCCTTTCTTCGTCCCCATGCAGATCATCGATATGTCTGCGGGGATGATTTCGATTATTCTCGGGGCAAAAGGCCCTAACTATTCGACCGTTTCTGCCTGTGCCTCCGGCGCGCATGCCATAGGTGATGCTTTTAAGACCATACAGCGTGGTGATGCCGATGTGATGATCACAGGTGGTGCAGAAGCATCGGTGACGCCGATGTCGCTGGGGGGATTTTGTGCAATGAAGGCTCTTTCCACCAGAAACGGTGAACCGTCAAAGGCGAGCAGACCGTTCGATGCCCAGAGAGACGGGTTCATCCTGGCTGAGGGTGCAGGGACAGTGGTCCTGGAAAGCCTGGAACATGCACAAAAGAGGGGGGCCAGAATATATGCCGAGATAATTGGAGTTGGTTTCACCGCAGATGCATTTCATATAACGGCGCCGGCAGTAGGAGGAGAAGGGGCCGCGAGGGCTATGAAGGTAGCATTGGAGGATGCCGGAATATTACCGGAGGATGTGGACTATATAAATGCTCACGGGACCTCCACGAAGCCAAATGACAGGACGGAAACAGCCGCTATCAAAGCTGTCTTCGGCCCCAACGCCGATAAGATTGCCATCAGCTCGACCAAGTCGATGACCGGGCACACCCTGGGGGCTGCAGGGGCCATCGAATTGATCGTTACTGTGCTGGCGATCAAAAATCAGACGGTGCCTCCGACAATAAACTACGAATATCCGGACCCTGAATGTGACTTGAACTACACCCCGAATCAGGCGAGAAAGATGGACATCCACGTAGCCCTGACAAACTCCTTCGGTTTTGGCGGCCATAATGCTGTCATTGCAGTCAAGAAGTACGAAGACGAACAGGCCGCTATAACTCCTGAAACCTTAAAGATCTCCTCTTGACAGAACACAGGTCTCACATAACAGAGAGCGAGGTTCTGGAGCTCAAAGAGCTCCAGAGGATCATCGGCTATGAGTTCAGAGATGTTAGATTGCTTGTAAGGGCTTTGAAGCACCGCTCATATGTCCACTCCCTGAGCCAGGCCGAGAGCGAGTCGAATGAACGGCTTGAGTTCCTGGGAGATGCGGTTCTTAACCTGGTTGTCAGTGAACACTTATATCGAAGATTTGGGGATAAGAGGGAAGGCGAACTCTCACAGATCAAATCCATTCTCGTCAGTAGGGCGGTTATCGGCAATAGAGCCACCAGAATGGGGCTGGAGAGGTTTCTATTCCTTTCTAACCCTCAGCTGCTTTCCAATGTTAAAGCCCGGATATCCATAATCGGGGATGCTTTTGAGGCATTGATAGGTGCGATTTACCTCGATGGTGGGTTAAAGGCTGCGAGACAGTTTCTCATGGACCAATTGCTCAAAGAGGATCTGAGCCTCATATTGAACCATGATCATCTGAATTTTAAAGGCATATTGCTTGAGTTCTGTCAGGCAGATGGAAGAAATACCCCGGTCTATGTGGTGAGACATGAAGCTGGTCCGGACCACTGGAAGGTCTTTACAGTAGAGGTAAAGGTGCAAGGTGAGAACCTTGGGCTGGGGAAGGGTAAAAGCAAGAAAGAGGCAGAGCAGTCGGCTGCGAAGGAGGCACTCAAAAGATTGGGTTGTGAAGTTGCCTCTATTGCCTTGATCGAGAAGAAAGGTGAGTAAGCACACGATTGGTGACCCGAGAGATATGATGGCACTTACCGGGAGGTATGGATGGATTACCTGTTAACAGAAGATCAGATTGAGATCAGGGATCTATGCCGGAGGATAGCCGAGGAGAGAATAAAACCGGTACGGGGGCATTATGATGAGGCCGAAGAATTCCCACGCGAGGTGATAAAAACGATGGCTCAAGCTGGGATATTCGGTCTATTTGTCCCGGAGGAGTACGGTGGTTTCGGCGGAGGTGTCCTCGAGTTGGCTATTGCCACTGAGGAACTCAGCCGTGCCTGTGCTGGCATCGCCCTTAGTTTTGCTGCAACGGCTCTGGGAGCTTTTCCTATCCTGATGTTCGGCGATGAAGACCAGAGGCGGAAGTATCTTCCCCCAATTGCATCGGGAGAGAAGTTAGCAGCTTTTGCACTTACAGAGGCCAATGCAGGGTCGGATGCCGGGGCCATTCAAACGACGGCGAAGAGGGATGGTGATTCATATATATTGAACGGCACAAAGCAATGGATAACAAACGGCGGTGAGGCGGATATTTATACTGTGATTGCCCTAACGGACAGGGCCAGAGGAAGCAGAGGGGCGAGTGCCTTCATAGTGGAGAAGGGGACTGAGGGTTTTTCCTTTGGTAAGAAGGAAAAGAAGATGGGAATCAGGAGCTCGGTGACCAGAGAGCTTGTCTTTCAAGACTGTCGTGTTTCTGGGAAGAACCTCCTTGGAAGAGAAGGGCAGGGTTTCCTCATTGCGATGAGAACATTTGATTACACGCGACCAGGTGTGGCAGCGCAGGCTGTCGGCATAGCTCAAGGTGCTCTGGATGAGGCGATCGCATATGCGCGCCAGAGGGTGCAGTTCGGGAAGCCTATCTCTTCCTTCCAGGGGATTCAATTTATGCTTGCGGATATGGCCACACAGATTGAGGCGGCCAGGGCCTTAGTTTACTCTGCCGCAAGAATGATTGATTCGGGAGCAAAGGATGTCTCGCGGGCCTCAGCGATGGCCAAACTCTTCGCCTCCGACGTTGCAATGAAAGTGACAATTGATGCCGTGCAAGTCTTTGGCGGGTATGGCTATATGCGAGAATATCCTGTGGAAAAGATGATGCGGGATGCCAAGATTACCCAGATATATGAGGGGACAAACCAGATCCAGCGACAGATTATTGCCCTGAATTTAATCAAAGAGGCAGCAAAGAAGGAATAGAACTATGGAGATCGAGAATCTGGTTAAGCGTTCACTTCCAGTATCTGAACTTTTAAGTCTTCTTGAGGCAAGCGACTTTGAGCTGGCGATGCGCCTGAAAATGGATCCTCGGCAGGACGATGTTTACGGCCGGACGAAAGAGGTAGCTGGCAAAATGGTGCGCAGGCGAGCGGCCCACCTCCTTTTGCGAAAGCTTGGGCCTGCGCAATATCTGGATTCCGAACGGATACTGGATGCCATAGACAGAGAGCGCATGACGTATAGGATACAGTACCTGTCTCAACAGATGAAAGAGACAGGTCCGATCGTGAACAAGGGGGTGGATGGTTTTCTGAAGAAGGCAGGAGACTACCGGCCTGAAAGGGCCATTATTACTGGTCTTGGCGGTTCCGGTATCGGAGCTTTAATGGCGGTTGAGCTTCTCAACAATATGGGATATTTCATTCCCGTTGAGATACGGAGGGACTATCCTGGGAGACACATGCAGGTGGGTCCATCTACGCTGATGATCCTGTGTAGCTTTTCGGGAAATACTGAAGAAACCCTGTTCGCTTATGAATGCGCGATCAAAGAGAGTGCTCAGGTCATCTGTATTGCAACCGGTGGGGTCCTGAAGGAACAGGCAACATCCCGAGGCCATACCTTTATTGAGATCCCTATAAAAAACGGGTTCAAGGGGGCTCAGGTGATTCAAACGCCGCGAGAATCGGTCGGTTTTTCCCTGATGATATTTTTAAGTATATTCTCACGCCTGGGTTTAGCAACAAGGGATGGTTCGGGTTTCAACGTAGACGAACTGGATCTGAACCATGTCTCAGGAAAGATCGACAGGTTGGATGAGATGTGGGGACCTGGGATCCCCTTTGATCGAAATTTAGCCAAACAGGCAGCCTTATATTTCATGTATGGATCAAAAGATAGTGAGGGCTTTGACCCTTCGTCCCTCCGGATACCTGTCATAATCGTTGACAGTTCCAATGCATCCCTCGGGGTGCGGATTGAAAACCAATTCGGGGAGAGCGTGGAGGGGTTCATAAAGGTGCTCACCTTTGCCGAGGACATACACAACGAGATAGAGGCTCTTGCAAGCCTGGCTCTGGAGCCAAAGTTTCTCAATGAAAGGCCACCCTATGCATTCATCGCCCTGCGGAGTGCTGATGAGGCCGGCAGAGCGACACAGAGGCTGAATAAGACCCTCGAGGAACTCTTTCAGAAAAACGGTATAGACTATTTAAGTTTGGAGGCTGAGGGTGATACACCTTTTGAGCGTAAGCTTTACCTTCTCAAGCTTCTCGACTACATAAGGGCCTATGCATGTCTGTTACGAGGTAGTAAGCCTCTTCCTGTACCTTTTATGGATCGTATGAAACGCATTATGTGGAGCTGTCCTACCGTTGAAGATGAGCATCTGCTCGATCTACTGTCGGACAACGACCGAATCTGGACGGTGGAGGAGCTTGAAAGGAACGAGGATAGGGGTATCAGCGCATATCCCTTGCTCAGAGCAAACCTTAAAAGGTTGAAGAATGCTGATCTGATCCGGATAGATGAGGTTGGAAGGATAACCATCACTAAAAGGGGTGAGATGTCCAGATGCCCAATCAACCGACAACAACATCAGACTGTCGTAAAGTCTGACGTGAAAAGGAGAAAACGATGCAATTCTCCGGGCTTCCAAGGGTGAGGCTGGCAGATCTGCCTACACCGCTTGATGAGTTGTCCCGTCTTTCGAAGGTACTGAAAGGGCCCAGGTTGTTTATCAAGCGTGATGATAACACGGGGTTGGCGTTTGGTGGAAACAAGGTGCGCAAACTGGAGTATCTGCTCGGTGAGGCTTTGGAACAGGGCGCGGATACGATAATTACGGCTGGTGCATTGCAGTCGAATCATGCCCGTCAGACCACTGCTGCAGCCAATAAATTAGGCCTTAAGACGATCCTTGTGTTGAGGGGAGCCCCCCCATCATCGAATTGGAAGGCAAACCTTTTGCTGGATTCCTTATTAGGCGCGGACGTGCGTTTTGTGCCAGATGATCCGCATATAAAGATTGACGACGTGCTTTATGATATATCGCTTGAAGTGGAAGGGAAGGGTGGGATTCCATATGTCATACCGGTGGGGGGAAGTGTTCCGACCGGTTCGATAGGTTATGTGGCTGCCGTCATGGAGATTCTCGAGCAGATCTACCAGAAGGGCATAGGTATAGACTACATCGTGTCAGCGACAAGCTCGGGTGGTACTCAGACAGGACTCATACTGGGAGCCGTAGCGACCAATAGCAACGTAAGGGTTATTGGAATAAGCGTCAGTCGGCCCAAGGAGGTACTTGCTCCAAGGATAGTGAGATTAGCAAATGAGACAGCCCAGAAGATCGGGATCGACGTCAAGATCACCCTGAGCGACGTAAGGATCTATGATGAATACATTGGTCCGGGATACGCGGTGCCTACCAGAGAATGCATTAATGCGATACGGTTGCTTGCAAGGGAAGAGGGGATCTTACTGGATCCTGTCTATACCGGTAAGGCAATGGCCGGACTGATAGATCTTGTCAGAGTGGGAGCATTTAGAGAGGATGAAAGCGTACTTTTTATCCATACCGGCGGTACTCCTGCTCTGTTCGCAGACGAAGGTATCTTTCAAGCCTCCGGCTAAGAGGCTTATCTTCGTCTCTTTCTCCTTTTGTTTGACGGAACCTTCTGAAAGGGGAGGCCTTTGTGGTCTCCCGATCTCTTAAAACAATTCAATGCTTCCTTTTCTTTGCTTGCCCAAAGAAGAAGTAGTGGGAGAGCCCTTCTGGGCTCGAAGGGCGGCCGCTTCGTTCACCGGACGGCTCTACGGCTCAGGCTTAAGGACACCTTTACTCTATACTACGGCAAGCAGTTAACCCAATTTCCTGTTCCTGGTTTAATCAGAAGCGGCTGGGAAATCAAAGGGGGGTAAGCCTTGAGAGATCTGGTGGAGAGGGCTCTTAACTACGCCCAGTTAAAGGGTGTAAGCTATGCCGACATAAGGATCGTGGAGCTGACCAGCGAGTCCCTCGAAATTAAGAACGGTTCACCCGAAGAGATCAGTTCTATCGAAGAAAGCGGTTTTGCAATTAGGGTTATCTCTGATGGTGCATGGGGCTTTGCTTCAAGTTCTCAGATCGAGACAAGAGAGATTGAAAGGGCAGTGGATCTTGCCCTTAGAATTGCCCGGGCAAGCGCTACCTTAAAGTCCGGAGATGTCCACCTCTCGCCAGTCGAACCTATTCGAGCGGATTACAGAACACCGTTTAGAAAGGATCCCCTTGAGGTATCGATCGATGAGAAGCTCGACTTGCTTCTGAAAGCAGATGCCCTCATGAGGAAGCAACCAGAGATCAGGATTTCCAGAGCTTTTATGTCGATCTGGAAAACCCATAAGACCTTTGCCAGCACCGAAGGGTCTTTTATCAAGCAGGAGATCGTAGAATGCGGAGCAGGTATTTCTGCGACGGCGGTACGGGATGGTGAAGTTCAGACCAGGTCCTATCCCAACTCATTCAGGGGTAATTATGCCACCTCCGGCTATGAGTACATAGAGTCACTGGGATTGGTAGAGAATGCGGAGAGGATTTCCAGCCAGGCGATCCAACTCCTTTCGGCCGACAGATGTCCGAGCAAAACCACAACCGTCATCATAGACGGGTCTCAACTTGCCCTTCAGATACATGAATCCTGTGGCCATCCTGTAGAACTTGACAGGGTATTTGGGACAGAGGTGAGTTACGCCGGGGCCAGCTTCCTGACGACCGATAAACTTGGGAATTTCAGGTACGGTTCTCCTATCGTTAATATCGTTGCAGATGCCACTGTAAAAGAGGGCCTGGGGACTTTTGGTTTCGATGATGAGGGTGTTCCTGCACGGCGGACGCAGATTGTGAAAGAAGGTATATTCGTTGGATACCTGACTTCCCGGGAGACTGCAGCCAAGATGGGGTGGAGGAGCAACGGCTCAATGAGGGCTGATAGCTGGAAGAAGATGCCACTGATCCGGATGACCAACATAAACCTGGAACCCGGAGAATGGAGACTTGAAGAGATGATAGCCGACACCAAAGAGGGTATCTACTTTGAAACTAACAGGAGCTGGAGCATTGATGATCTGAGGCTTAACTTTCAGTTCGGTACTGAGATTGCCTGGGAGATAAAGAACGGTAAACTCGGACGGATGTTGAAAAACCCCACCTACACGGGGATAACGCCCCAGTTCTGGAGATCTTGCGATGCCATAGGTAACGGGGAATACTGGAGGATGTGGGGGACGCCTAACTGTGGAAAGGGTGAACCTCAGCAGGTGATCCGCGTGGGCCATGGTGCCTCTCCAGCCCGGTTCCGAAACGTGACGGTTGGTGTTGTGAAATGAAAGAACAAGAGGCCGTGCTTTCAACGTTAGAGAAGGTGTTGCGCTGGTCCACCGCCGATCAGACTGAGGTCATATTTAAGGCGGTCGATTCGTATCTGACGAGATTCGCCCAAAATTGTGTGCATCAGAACGTAGCGGAAAGGGATGCGAACCTTTCGATAAGGGTCATAAGGGGCAGGAAGATCGGCTCTGTCACGACGAACCTGCTGGATGACGAGTCTCTTCGGGCGGCACTGGCCAAGGCGGACGAGATAGCGGAGAGAGGGAAGGAGAATCCGCACTTCAGGTCCCTCCCGGTAAGCGCTGAGTATCCTTCGGTTCGGACCTTCGATGAGAGAACGGCGGCTCTTACGCCCGAGGAGAGGACGGAAGTTGCCCGCATTGCCATCGACAGGGCCAGAAAGGAGCATTTCCACGCTTCAGGTGCATTTTCCACGGGAACCATCCAGGTTGCAGTGGCCAATTCCTTTGGGGTACGGGTCTGCCAGTCCTTCACCAAAAGCTCTCTTAAAATCGTTGTTCAGTCCCCAAAAGGCGGGTCGGGATATGCCTACCGCCTTTCGAGGAGATTCGATGACATTGATGCCAGGGAACTATCGGACCAGGCTACAGAAAAGTGCGGGTTGGGAGGGGATCCCGTTGAGGTACAGCCCGGTGAATACACCGTGATCCTTGAACCATATGCCGTAGGAGCTCTGCTGGCCTATCTCGCGTATATCGGTCTGGGAGCGTTCTCTCTCCAGGAAGGTAGGAGCTTCATGTGCGGGAAGTTCGGTAAAGAGGTGATGGGGGAGAACATCACGCTCTGGGATGATGGTCTGGATCCGAAGGGCATGGTTGTGCCCTTCGATTTTGAGGGTGTACCGAAAAGGAAGGTTATGCTTATCGAGAGCGGTGTCGCTCGGGGCGTGGTGTATGATTCCTATACGGCCGGGAGAGAGGAGGGTCGTATCTCCACAGGACACAAGCTTCCCGGCCCCATCACCCTTGGGCCCATCCCGACAAATCTCTTCATGAAGGAGGGTGGATATACTGTAGAAGAGATGATAGGATCGACCGAGAACGGGATATATGTGAGCAGGTTTTGGTACACGAACGTCCTTGAGCCGGTGAAGACCCTTGTCACAGGGGTGACCCGGGACGGGACTTTCCTGATCCGAAATGGAAGGATAAGCAGGGCAGTGAAAAATCTTAGGTTTACGGAGAGTATTGTGAGAACCCTATCCAATGTCTCCATGATATCCAGGCGCACCAGACTTGTTGAAGGCATTTTCAGTGAATTCTTCAGTGGGAGTGTGGTACCTGCCCTCAAGGCTGATAAGTTCAACTTTACCGGCGTGGCGGATTGATTGACTGATTGACTTCCTTTTCTTTGCTTGCCTAAAGAAAAGAAAGCGAAACCCACCACCAACGGAGGGATGGGCTTTGCTTGATTTTTTAAAGAACGCCTTTGCAGTGGAGTCCGGCAAGGGCATTGATGGTCTGCAAGGTGTGGACCTTCAGAGACAGAAGGAGCTGGTGGGCAGGCTTGCAAGGGCTATAGTGCAGAGGAGGCTCACGGCCCCTGCGATATTCTTTCTGGAGTCCGTCAAGCCGATGAACTTTCTGGGGAACCAGGTGATGATATTTTTTGAGCCCATTGTCAGATCCCTATTTTCGTTTGCAGAATATTCAGAATTTGCTGCTCTTTTACAGGATAGAGATTGCCTTGAAAAGCTCATATCCGAGATTGAGAGGCTTGAGAGGTCGGAGACTGGCTGAGGGAGGGGCTTATGGAAGGGGAGATCAGGTTTATCCTTGCTACTGACTGCGGCAGCACGACGACGAAAGCCATTCTGATAGAGAGGAGGGGGGAGGAGTACAGACTTGTGGTAAGAGGAGAAGCCCCCACCACTGTTGAGGCCCCCTTTGAGGATGTCACCCGGGGGGTGCTTAATGCAATCCGGGAGGTGGAAGAACTTGCTGGCAGGAGGATCCTGGAGGGCGGGGAGATCATTAAACCGAGCAAGGGGCCTGATGAAGGGGTTGATATTTACGTCTCCACCTCCTCTGCCGGTGGCGGACTTCAGATGATGGTTGCCGGTGTGGTAAAGAGTATGACGGGGGAGAGTGCGGCAAGGGCAGCCCTTGGTGCCGGTGCTATCGTAATGGATGTGATCGCCTCAAATGATGGGAGGGCTCCTCATCAGAAGGTTGAAAGGATAAGGAGGTTCCGCCCGGATATGATCCTTCTATCGGGTGGGGTGGATGGTGGGACGGTATCCCACGTGGCGGAGCTGGCTGAATTGATAGCAGCAGCCGAGCCAAGGCCGAGGTTCGGGAGTGGATATTCCCTTCCTATTATTTACGCTGGCAACAGGGATGCCAGAGGAATAGTGAAAGAGAGGCTCGGGGCCGATACTGCTCTGGAGATAGTGGAGAACATCCGCCCGGTGCTGGAGCGTGAGAACCTGGGGCCCGCTAGAGGGAAGATACATGAACTCTTCATGGAACACGTGATGGCTCATGCACCCGGTTACAGGAAGCTTATGTCATGGACGGATGTTCCCATAATGCCTACGCCAGGTGCAGTGGGACTTCTCATCGAACTGATCGCGAAAAGAGATGGCATAGAGGTCATTGGTGTGGATATCGGAGGGGCAACGACGGATGTCTTCTCCGTCTTCAAAGAGGTCTTCAACAGGACGGTCAGTGCTAACCTTGGAATGAGCTATTCCGTCTCCAACGTCCTTGCTGAAGCGGGGGTGGAGAAGATAACCAGGTGGATCCCCTTCGAGGTGGAGGAGATCGGTCTGCGGAACACAATAAGGAACAAGATGATACGTCCAACTACCGTCCCGCAGAACCTTCAGGAGCTGCTCATGGAGCAGGCAGTTGCCAGGGAGGCATTGAGGCTTGCCTTTGAGCAGCACAAATCCATGGCCGTCGGGCTCAAAGGGATACAACAGGAGAGAACTATCTCAGATGTGTTTGAACAGACCGCGACCGGTGCGACCTTAGTGGACATGATGGACCTGGACATGATAGTTGGATCCGGCGGCGTGTTGTCTCATGCACCGAGACGTTCCCAGGCGGCCCTGATGATGATCGATGCCTTTCTTCCCGAAGGGGTGACCAGACTCGCTGTGGACAGCATATTTATGATGCCCCAGCTTGGGGTGCTGTCAACCGTTCACCAACAGGCTGCAACTCAGGTCTTTGACAGGGACTGTCTCATCAGACTTGGCACCTGCATCGCTCCCGTTGGACTTGCTGAGGAGGATGAGCCGTGTATGAAGTTGAAGGTTACTCTTCCCTCTGGCGAGGATGTGGAGAGGGAGGTTCGGTTCGGAGAGATGATCCTGATTCCCCTGGGAGTCGGAGAAGGGGCGGACATCGTCATGGATCCTGTGAAGGAGTTTGATGTTGGGGCAGGAAGAGGTAAGGTTCTGAAGACCACAGTTGAAGGCGGAGTCGTGGGGATAATAGTGGATGCAAGAGGGAGACCTTTACAGTTGCCTGAAAGGGCAGAGCTGAGGATGAGGAAGTTGAAGGAATGGGCCATGGCCCTGGATGCCTATCCCCGCCTGGATCTGTGGTGAAGGAGGATCACGGTGGCACATGCGTATACACCGGGCTTGAGGATTACTGATAAGACCCTTGTGAGGAAGGAGAGAAGACTTCCGCTGAAGGGAGAGGTCCTTACCGCACCTGGGAACAGGGTTCAAGCCGATACAGTAGTGGCCAGAACGGATCTTCCCGGCGGCATACAGACGGTTAATATCGCCGGCATTCTTGGTATTCCGCCCGAGGATGTAAGGAGATATATGGTGAAACAGGAAGGAGATGGTGTGGAGGAAGGGGAGGTGATCGCCAGGTCCCGGGGATTCTTCGGCCTGTTCACCGCTATAGCAAAATCACCTGTTACGGGACATATAGAGAGCGTATCCGATGTTACAGGTCAGGTAATAATCAGGGAACCTTCCAGCCCTGTGGAGGTGGACGCATATGTCGACGGTGAGGTGGTTGAGGTCTTTGAAAACGAAGGCTGTGTTGTCCAGACTGTGGGTACCTTTATCCAGGGGATCTTTGGAATAGGGGGTGAATCCAGGGGAGAGCTTATTAAGGTGGCGGATACACCGGCCGATATCCTCACCGGTGATGAGATAGACGGTTCTTGCAGGGGGAAGGTGTTGATATCGGGTGCCCTGGTTACCAGAGAGGCGCTGGACAAGGCGGCAAAGGAGGGAGTTTCGGGAATCATCGTTGGTGGGATAGACGATAGGGATCTGATGGATTTCCTGGGGTATGAGATAGGTGTGGCGATCACAGGATCGGAGGAGAAGGGAATAACTCTCATCATAACAGAAGGCTTCGGCAGAATGAAGATGACCAGCAGGACTTTTGAGTTGCTCGTTGAGAGGGTTGGGAAGAGGGCGTCCATAAACGGAACCACGCAGATCAGAGCGGGCGTGATAAGGCCTGAGGTGATCATTCCGTTGGATACAGGTCCGCTATCAGATGAGACGAAGAAGGAGAGCCCGGGGCTGGAGATCGGTAGCCCTGTTAGGATCATCCGGGAACCTTATTTTGGTGCTCTGGGCAAGGTGCTGACGCTCCCAAGCGAGTTGCAGGAGATAGAAACAGAGGCGAGGGTAAGGGTATTAGAGGTGCAGCTCGAAGATGGGAGAAGGGTGGTTCTTCCACGGGCCAACGTGGAGATGATAGAGGAAGGCAGATCTGTTATTCGTTGATTCAAAAATTGGAGATAGGGTTACGTTTTTCTATCCCCATCACTGAACCCTCGAGAGCATGATTTATCCCCTACCGTATGCCCCTGCATTTGGTGAGGTGGGGGCGCTTTTGTCAGCGTTCAGGTTTCGCTAAGATACTCATAGCACCCAGTATGAAGAAGAGCTAAGAAGGAGGCCTGGAAGAGATGAGAAGATATGGCCGGAGGGCTCCTTATGCGACTGAATTTATCATAGGTATTCTTCTCTTGGGAACTAGTGCCGTTCAAGGAGAGGCATTATCCGGCCCGGCTCCGGTGACTCAGGTTGTGGCGATAGATAAGCCGAACGACAGCGGTGGAAGCGTGCTCATCCGGTGGAAGAGGTCTGCGGACGATGGGGCAGGTATGATGAGCGTCAAGGGCTATGAGATACTCCGGTCGGTAGAGAGGGAGAAGGGCTATGAACATCTCACTGTGGTGCCGGCGGGTGTAGAGGAGTACGTTGATAATACCACTGTGGACGGCACATCGTATTTTTACATCATTGGGGCCACCGACGGTGTGCATAGGACGGATTCTGACCCGGTGGGGCCGGTGATGTCGAGTGCACAATGGTTTCACCAGGGAAGGCTCAACATGTTGATAGCCACAGTCCTTCTCTCCGGGCTTGTCCTCTGGTTTATTAACAGGGCAAAGAAGGGTAAGAAACTGTACATCAGGCCTATAGCTGGCCTTCAGGCCGTTGATGAAGCAGTCGGCCGGGCGACCGAGATGGGGAGGCCGGTGCTGTATGTACCTGGCATTCAGGATATGGACAACATCCAGACAATTGCCGGGATCGTTATACTTGGCAGGGTGGCTGAGAGGACGGCCCAGTATGGGACGCCGCTAATAGTCCCGACATCGAGGTCTCTTGTCATGACCGCTGCCCAGGAGACGGTGAAGGAGGCATATCTTAATGTTGGCCGCCCCGACGCCTATAATCCTGATCTTATCCGGTATCTCACAGATGACCAGTTCGGATATGCTGCCGGTGTTGACGGCATGATGGTACGGGAGAAACCGGCAGCCATCTTTTACATGGGCGCCTTTTACGCCGAATCGCTCATCCTTGCAGAGACGGGCCATTCCACCGGGGCGATCCAAATCGCCGGGACGGCGATGCCCGCTCAGTTACCCTTCTTTGTAACCGCCTGTGATTACACCCTGATCGGGGAGGAGCTGTTCGCTGCCAGCGCTTATCTGTCTAAGGAGCCCTTGTTATTGGGTAGCTTGAAGGGACAGGACTGGGGAAAGGCGATTTTCATCGCTATCCTTCTCTTGGGAAGCATCCTGGCCAGCTTCGGTCACTATTTTCTTAGCGACTGGCTTACAACCGGGTCGCTCTGATCCTTTGGGTATATGTAACAGGGTGGCATTAGTCTTATAAGAAGGTTCCATCAAAAGATTCCGGGAGGGTAATCAATGAGGCATCAGATACCGCTTATTATCACTTTCGTGGCCGGCATCACGATGATAGTCCAGTATTTCGTTCCTCACGAGCCCTTTGCAGCTCTATCCCAGCAATTCAGGATCTGGTTTCTCATCATAGCCACCTTTGCTATGATCCTCGGGGTTGGCAACATCATCAAGATCCATGTGGAAAGGATATCCCGGGCCAGACCGGGCTGGGGTTACAGCGTAATACTACTGGCGGGCCTTGCAACCACGGCGATCTCAGGAATAGGCTGGGGGATTCAACCCGGCACCATATTTTTTTACCTGTTCTGGAATCTTCTCATTCCGTTGGGCTCCACGATGTTCGCCCTGCTGGCCTTTTTCATAACATCTGCAGCCTACAGGGCATTCAGAGCGAGAACAGCAGAGGCCACGCTGCTCCTGGCTGCCGCCATAATAGTGATGTTGTCCAGGGTACCGGTGGGCACCTATCTCTGGGACAGGTTTCCAATTGTTGGTAACTGGATCATGGACTATCCGAACACAGCCGGACAGAGGGCAATAATGATCGGAATAGCTCTTGGGGTGGTATCCGCTTCTTTGCGGATCATACTCGGCATCGAGAGGACCTACATGGGGGCAGGAAAATGAGCATCTTTGAGAGGCTGACCAGGATTGACAGACGCATCATATTCTGTACCGTTGCGCTGGCCGTCATAATTCCGTTACTCCGGCCGATCGGGTTTCCTGTAAGCGTGAGCCCGTCTGTAAAGAAGTTGTATGATGCCATAGAAGCACTCCCGCCCGGTTCGAGGGTGCTTATGTCCTTTGACTACGATCCCTCCACCATGCCGGAGGTCTATCCGATGAACTTCTCTATAGCGAAGCATTGTTTTAAGCGTGGTCTGAAGGTGTACGGTATGGCCCTGTGGGCTACAGGTGTATCGCTTGGCCAGGATGCGCTCGAAAAGGCTGCAAAGCAGTATGATAAGGCCTATGGTGTAGATTACATCAACTTAGGTTTTAAAGCTGGGGGGATTGTGGTCATATCGGCGATGGCAGAGAACGTAGTTGAGACATTTCCTGAGGATTACGCTGGGAGGTCTGTGGGGCAGTTTCCTGTGATGAAAGGCGTGAGGAATTTCGACGATTTTGACCTCATAGTTGACTTTTCAGCAGGCGATCCTGGAGTTATACAGTGGATAATGATTGCTTACGGGAGATATGGGAAGAAGGTTGGTGCCGGGTGTACGGCAGTGAGTGCCCCTGCCTTTTATCCTTACCTTAATGCAGGACAACTGGTCGGACTTTTGGGAGGGATGAAGGGGGCTGCGGAGTACGAGAAGCTCATGGATTATATGGGGACTGCGACGGCTGGTATGGACGCTCAATCCGTGGTCCATGCCCTTATAGTATTCTATGTCCTCTTCGGCAATGCCATGTATCTGGTGGAGCGGAGAAGGTCAAGGAGGAACAGGCTATGAGCACAACACTTGGTGTCTGGATCGCTGCCTTCCTCACCCTATGCATATTGAGTTTCCTTTATAAGGACAATCCGTTTTACAAGTTTGCTGAACATCTTTTTGTCGGGACCTCTGCAGGTTATTGGGCTGCTTACTATTATCATAACATATTGAAGCCCAACCTCTACGTCCCCCTTTTCAAGGAGGGTAAACTCCTCTACATCATCCCACTGGCCCTGGGGATCATGATGCTCATGCGGCTCTGGCCCAGGATCGGCTGGATTTCTCGATGGCCGCTGGCCTTTATCGTCGGCACCTATGCCGGCTATAACCTTATCACCTATCTTCAGACCAATGCCCTTGCACAGGTGAAGGCAACCCTTACGCCGTTTACGGATGTTAGTAGGGTGATCCTTTTCGTCGGTGTATTGACAGGGTTGATCTACTTCTTTTTCTCCAAAGAGCACAGAGGGATCTTTGGAAAGGCTGCGAGGGTTGGTATATGGTTTTTGATGGTTGCCTTCGGCGCATCCTTTGGCTATACCGTCATGGCAAGGGTCTCGCTGATCATCGGAAGGATGATGTTCCTGCTCAAGGATTGGTTGGGAGTGATAGATTGAAGCAGAGTCTTAGGCTCGCAGGGTGAGTTTCGATCTCCACAGATAGCTCGCTGGGCATCTATTGGCGCGTGAGAGCCCTAAGGTTTCGGATCACCTTCGCCACTGCCTCTATTATCTCATCCAGAAGCTCCCCGCTGACCTGGCGGTGCAGCGCAGGTAAAACACCGTCTACTGGCAGTAGGTCTCACCCTGAGGAGATATCCCTCGCTCGTAGGTGACCTTGTGACTCACATAGGGGGGCGTCAAAGGGGTAACCCTCAGCCCACATACTGCGCTCCTCATATAGAGGATTCCGTTAGACCGGCAGGTATCCTGTGCGGCCTGGTGTGGCTGGCAGGCTTTCAGCCCTTAAGGCCTCGATGAACCGCTCCCTCAGCACGCTCTCCATCTTCTCTTGGTAGTACTGACAGATGTAATTCAGCCAAGTCCTCCGTACACCTTGCAGATACCACGAACTCTAAACCAGCCCCCCAACATCACAACATATATGTTACCTTTTCTTCTACTTCCGCATCTATAAAACGGGAGGAGAGGGTAGATCCGACTTTAAGGTGGTCGAGAGGACCCAGGCTATGAACGAGGGGTTTTGAGATTATGATGACTCTGGGATCCACTCCGATATTTGGCATGTTGAGAGGAGCTTATGAAAAAAGAACTCTGTCGTTGGAGAATCATTGCGATATGCCTCGTTTTTATCCCCGGAAGCCTCTCGGCAGCAGAACATAGAACAATCATTGCGGCTAAGGTCCAAAATCCCCCTAAGATAGACGGCCGGCTGGATGATCCCTGCTGGAAGGTAGCTAAACCCACCTCTGGCTTTATCCAGATTCACCCTGATGAAGGCGAGCTCGCCACCGAGCAGACGTTTGTCCGAGCGGTCTACGATGAGCACAACCTCTACTTCGGCATCGAGTGTCTGGACACCCGGCCGGATAGGATCACCGCCCGATTGATGCCCAGGGACTCCAACTTTTGGCCGGGAGACCTGATAACCATCGTCTTAGACACCTTCCACGACCGCCAGAATTGCTACGGCTTTCAGGTGAACCCCCGGGGCATTCAGAGGGACTTCCGCTCTGAAGGCGATGGAAGAGGAGGCTGGGGAGGGATAGACCTTGCCTGGGATGGCCTCTGGTGGTCAGAGGGCAGAATCAGCGAGAGTGGCTGGACTGTAGAGGTTGCCATCCCCTTTAGGACTCTGAGGTTTCCCCGAAAGAGGGAACAGCTCTGGGGAATAAACATACAGAGGTATCAGAGCTCCAGAAGGGAGAACTCCGATTGGTCTCCCATAACCCGAGCCGATCGGGGGATCATCAAGGTCTCGAAAGCGGGGCACTTAGAAGGACTGAAGGACATAAAGCCGGGCCTGCACTTAGAGCTACTCCCTTGATGCCGCCCGGATAGCTCCATCCCTGGCGCTCAGCGGACGTCTCCGACCGGCATTTGATCGGCAGGAAGAGTTCGCATCAGTACGCAACGATGAGGAGTTTTTAAAAGTGGTGAACTCTCCGGAGAGAATATAAGCTCTGCAGCCCCTAAGCCAATTCGTGTGATCTGCTTCACCTTCAGTGATTCATTGTGCCCGCTCATGTCCCCAAAGCACTTGCTTAATGCGAGCATTGCTTGGATCTACGTCAATAATGGAATCACCGCCACGACCTCCTACGTAGTCCTTCGGGCCGGAGTTTATCCGCCAAACCAAACCGCCATTGAAAGGAGGTTAGGTGATTTGATGTGATGAGATAGATTTTTTCGTCAGGTTGTGTACTCCGCATTTATCTTCACGTAGTCATAGCTCAGATCGCACGTGTAGACGTTGATGCTCTCCGTTCCCTGGTTCAGGTTGATCTGAATTTTGATAGATGGGTTTGAAAAGATACGTCTCGCCTCTCTCTCCGCATAATCCGTCTTCTCGCCTTTTTCAAAGAGCACGAGCCCATCTATGGCGAGGCTGATCTTTCTTTCCTCAACCTCAACCCCCGATGCTCCAACAGCAGCAATGATCCTCCCCCAGTTTGGATCCTCACCGAAAAGCGCCGTCTTGACAAGGCTGGATTTAGCCACGGCAAAGGCCACCCTCTTCGCTTCCTCATGATTCCTTGCTCCCCTCACCGAGACGGTCACAAATTTTGTTGCCCCCTCGCCGTCTTTGACTATCATCTTTGCCAGCTCGCCCGTCACAAAGTCCAGGGCTTCACAGAAGGCATCGTAATCTCTTGAATCTCCGGTGATCTGGTGCGCCCCGGCCATGCCGTTGGCGAGGATCACCACCATATCGTTGGTACTTGTATCCCCATCCACGGTTATCAGGTTGAATGATCTTTCTACAGAACTTACCAGAAGCCGTCTTAAGAGCGCTTCCTCAACCCTGGCATCAGTGGTGAGAAAGGCCAGCATAGTGCCCATGTTCGGGCGGATCATACCTGATCCCTTGGCAATCCCTCCGATCCTGACCGTTGAGTCGGAGAGCTGGACCTCCACGGCCACCCTCTTCGGGACCGTATCCGTTGTCAGAATCGCCTCAGCAACATCATCTCCACCGTCGCTTCCCAATAAAGGGATGAGCCGTTGGATCCCCTTTTCCACAAGATCCATAGGCAGATTTCTGCCGATGACCCCTGTTGAGGCAACCAGAACCAGGTCAGTTGGAATGTTCAGACCTTGTGCCACAAGCTGGGTCATACGGAGGGCGTGCTCATGCCCCTTCAAGCCTGTGCAAGCATTGGCGCATCCCGAATTGATGATAATTGCCTGCGCCCTGCCTTTTTTGAGGTGCTCCTGGGTGACCAGAAGAGGCGCTGCCTTGACCCGATTTTCTGTATAAACGGCTGCGGCACTGGCCTCTACTTCAGAAAAGATCAGTCCCAGGTCCTTTTTTGTCTTCTTGATGCCGCAGTTGATACCTGCCGCCTTGAAGCCCTTTGCGGCTGTGATGGAGCCATCTATCGGTCTAAACATGACCTCTCTCCCCGTTCATGAGAGAGTTCCAATCCGGTTGAGCCTTGATCAGGATTGCCAGTATGGACGACTACCCGACGTGAAGTACCAGGACGTTGACCGAGTGCGGTGGAAAGTCGTATCTTCGGGGTGCTTCGGACAGGGTCTGCTGAGAGATAGTCACCGCCTCAGGTTCATCAAGGGTATTTTTGCTGAAAGGCTCCGGGCCATTAAGGTAGTGGAGATCAACCCTTTGTATGATTCCAAGGCCTTTTAGATCAAGCTGGACGGATATAGGGGAACTCACATGCTGGTTGACAATCACAAGTACGCCCCTTCGGCCATCCTCGCTACTGGTGGCGGAGATGTCGATATAGGGGATCCTTTTCACTTCTCGTTCCAGTTCTTGCGGCAGAGTATAATACCCGCATTCAACCGAACTCCTCACCAGTCGTTGGCCACAGAGGTTGGAATAGAGTTTGAATACCAGATATACAGGTGTGACGCAGGCTCTGGTGGCATCGGTCTGGATCATGCCAAGGCAGTTGACCAGTTGTGCCCAGTTTGCCATGGTTACACGGCGGCACAGACGGTGCATGGCGTTGAAGACGCATGCGGATACCAGTCCGTCGCTCAGGTCATAGTTGTGTTGAAGGCCCTGTCGGGATTCAATCCAGACGCCCCACTCATCCATAGAGATTCCCACCTCAGACCGGTGTGGCAATAGCTCATCCAATAGATTGACGTACCGCTGCAAGGTATCGGCTATTCTCCGGGCGCTGGCGAGATTGGCGTAATAATGTTGTTCCCCCTCCTCAAGCGTGCGGACCTTCCATCCGTCGTAGTGGTGTGGAGCAATGTAGTCGAGGTGTTCGCCTGCGATTTCCAGCATGGTGCGGTTCCACTCGTCGTCATAGTGGGAGGAACCCACGGCCACGAGTTTAATGGAACTATCAACTGCTCGCATTGCTCTGGCATATTCCACAAATCGGCGGGCCGAGTATTCACTGCCAAGGTCCCAGGCTTCGTTGCCAATGTCCCAGATCTTCACCCCGAAGGGTTCCGAATGTCCATTCTCGGCCCGGCGTTTTCCCTGCCGGGTAGAGTTGGATCCGTTGCAATATTCCACCCAGGCTGCAGCCTCTTCTGGCGTTCCGGTACGCACATTGACTGCCACCACTGGTTCCGCACCGACCTGTTGACAGAAGTCCATAAACTCATGTGTGCCAACAATGTTAGGCTCTGGTTTCTTCCATTTCCAATCAAAGCGCCAGGGTCGCTTTTCCTTGGGCCCGATGCCGTCCTCCCAGTGGTAGTATTCGCTGAAACAGCCGCCTGGCCAGCGGATGACCGGTGGTCTGAGGTCTCGTACCAACTTCAACACATCTTTCCGCATACCTCGTACCTTTGGTAGCTGGGAGTCCTCTTCAACCCAGATCCCGCCGTAGATGCAGCCGCCCAGGTGTTCCGCAAAGTGGCCGTATATATTGCGGTTAATAGTGCCGATTACGTCAGTAAAATCGACCGTCACCCTGGCCTGATTCTCCCCTATGAGGGTTTCGTTCTTCTGTACCATATTTTAGTCCTCCTTGACTTTCAAGATCTTTGCATAACCGGATGAGCGCAGTTTTTGACTATTTTCATCCTTCCTTGTTTGGAGTTAATGCTTTAGCATTTCATCCAGCGCAGGACAAGTCGCTAAGTCTATCGGGGGATGAAAGCCTGAAGGCTGAACTCCGACCTGCAAGGGCATGAGCGTTTGCTTGCCCGAAGGTTTTCCTGTGGGAGAACCCTTCCGGACTCGAAGGGCAGCCCGAAGCCTTCGCTATCGGGATGCCTTTCGCCCCTTAAAATCCCCTTTGTGCCTCGCCGTTAATCGGCCCCTTATCGC
>DTYK01000011.1 GCA_012961925.1 Candidatus Latescibacterota bacterium | reverse complement strand
GTTTCGGGTTCGGCCTATTCCACCAGAACCCGGGATGAGATTATTAGCGACGCCCAAGCTTACAAGAACCTGAACTGGACGTGCTACAATACTTATCCTGATGCCGGGGATCCAATCTTCGAATATGGCCATTCTTACACTGGTGAAGCGTATTGGTATGGGGGATGGGACACCCGGGAGCAATTTCTAGATAAGGTTGAAAACCAACATCTGGAACCCAGAACTCAAGCTGGCATTGACTGTTCTGGGCTGGTAAGTAGATGCTGGGGACTTAGCAGCAAGTATGGGACCTGGACGCTGCAAGACATTACTACAGAGATTTCAAAAAGCCAATTACTGAAAGGGGATATCCTCAACTATCTAGGCCACCATGTTAGGATCTATTATTCATCCACTGGGATAAGTCCTTCTGATAAAGTGTTTGTTTATGAAGCGCTTGGTGATTCGAACAAGGTTGTGTATGAACCCTACACTTGGTCAAATCTCGCTAACTACACCCCTCGCCGGTGGAACGAGTTAATAGCCACCACCACCTGGGGCGGGATCAAGGCCCTTTATGCGGCTGCACCGCGCAACGCTGCCGTTGAACTCCAATGGGACCCTGCACCTGGCGCTAACGGTGCTACCAGATATAAGGTCTGCTATGGTACCTCCTCAGGGAGTCACCCCAATTCCACCGGCGAGATCAACGGATGCTCAAAGACCGTCTCTGGCCTGACTCCGGGGACAAGGTACTACTTCGTGGTGAAGGTGGGCAGCGATGCTGATGGCTGGAGTGAAGATTCCAACGAACTGTGGGCTGTGCCTTATCGAACCGTCAATGTGCCGGGCGACTATTCCACTATCCAGGCGGCAATAGATGCAGCTCCCAGCAATTATATGACCAGAATAGAGATCGCCCCAGGTACTTATAACGAAAGCTTAACGATAGGCTCTAACAAGCCGGTATGGCTTCATGGAGCCGGCCACGGAGCCACTGTGGTCCAGGGAGGTCTGGAGTTTTCCCATGCAGGGATGTATCTTCCTGTATATGGGGAGACAGGTTTTACTCATTATTACGGCCTGCCCCTGGTGACCAAGATGAGCGTTGGGAGCTCCTCAGGCGTTGAATTTTACTACTCCAATGACCGGACACGGGTGACTTTGCTTGACGTCGATGCCTTCATCGGTTTCTTCTCCGTCAGATCCCAGCCCTACATCGGATGGTCTAAATCATCCTGGAACTATGTTGGTCTCTATCTTAGCGACTACTCATATCCCGGCATTTACATAGGTAAGAATGCCTTTGAGAACAACGAATATGGAATATATGTTGATAACTCCAGTCGCCTCGGATCTGGATTTTATTATAACAGCATCGCAGACAATAGCTGGAATTTATATGCCACAGATGACGCAGATTTTTGCCGTGCAACTCAGAATTGGTGGGGGGAATACCCTCCCGACATGA
Organism: Candidatus Latescibacterota bacterium; assembly: GCA_012961925.1. Lineage (GTDB taxonomy): Bacteria > Latescibacterota > MVCY01 > MVCY01 > DTYK01 > DTYK01. Next base: position 19,992 of record DTYK01000011.1, on the reverse strand, counting down.
GTAAGATCCACGCGCCTAACGGAGTCCAGCTTGATCCGGCCCTACAGTCCAGGCCTTCGGGGCTGTTAGCTAAACCTATCGCTGAAAATAATGACCTGCCTTTTGTTGTCAACGGGCAAGAAATAGCACAGAGGAGGAGCGCTGGGGTTGCTGAAATCGCAAGGCTTAAATCGATAATTGCCAGAGAGCCTGAAAAAAAAGGTGCTGTGGCTGCGCTTGAGAAGGTGATGGTGCTCTATTGGGATCTGGACCTGGCCGACGAAGCCGCCTCTTACCTGGCTGATCTAATAGAGGCATGCGGAGATCAGGATTTGGGTAGGAGGGCAATGGAGCTGCAGGTGAGCAACGATATCTGGAGGGGAAGGCCTGGTGACGCCTTAATTAAGGCCAGGACCCTTACGGAGAGGTTCTCCGGTACAGAGATGGGCAAGAGATTGCTCTTTCGAACCGCTCTGATCTACTGGTATGATTTAAAGGACAGGGCCAGGTCGCGCAAGGTATTTGAACAATTTATTGCCGATTATCCCTCGGATATACTGAGCGATTTTGCAAGGATGAAGATAGGCCTGAAGCTAGTCAGGTGGAGCAAACCAAACCAGACAGCGGCCAGCAGGAATATGCAACTGTCCAACAGCCCCAATCCCTTTAACTCAACGACAAGCATTAACCTCGACTTATCTGAGGCCGTTCAAGTAAGACTATCGATTTATAATACGCTTGGACAGAGGATAAGGATGCTGCTTGATGGCAAGATGCAGGCCGGAAGCCATTCGGTTATATGGAATGGGCGTGATGAATCCGGACACGAAGTGGCCAGTGGAGTTTACCTGTGTGCGTTGGAAACAACAGGGTCTCAAAGGCCTATTCTGGTCCAGAAAATGGTGCTATTACGCTGATACTTGCTGGTCTTAACGGAGATAAGGAAAACCGCAATCACTGTCCTGGAGACAGAGGCGGCTTTTTTCTCCTCCTCTGAACCTGCGCCTCGGTGGGCTGACGGATTCTTTGACCTCAAACCAGCAATGCTTCGTCCAAGGTCGTTGGCGAAAGAGAGCGCTGAAAAAGTCTGCCGATGGGATAATAGCTTAAGCCACCGGGGCGATTTCCTTAGTAAAAAACCCTTGACTTTTACAGAGGATTGATGTATTATTAAACCTGTGTGGGGCTGTAGCTCAGCGGGAGAGCGCTTGTCTGGCAGACAAGAGGTCAGGGGTTCGACCCCCCTCAGCTCCACTTTTTAAAAACTGATGATTTACGATGACCCCTCGCGGGTCACTTTTAATTTTAGAGGAAAAATTCTACCAATTTCCTACCAGTTGTCGGATTACGACTCGCCTCCTTTTTCCTTAACGGAAAAATATCTTAAAAGTTGTTCCTTCTCCTACCTTGCTCTCAACCTCAATCCTCCCATCGTAATTTGTAATAAATGTCAAACAAATCTTTACAAAGGGAAGGCTCTCCTATTTTCACGCAGCCGCTCAGAGCACAGTAGCGCCAGGTTACCCAAGTTCCCTTGACTTTAGGATATGGTTGTGTTATATTTTTGCCTGGGCTTGTCCGCTCAAGCCTCTTTAACAAAGAACTTCAAACAAGAGACTTACGCACGGAAATCCCTGCTCTTTGAACATCCTCAATACCAGGAGAGAGGCGAATGATCCAGGCTGATGATCTCATATCCCGTAGGATCCATAAGATCGAGAAGATAAGAGAGAAGGGGATTGACCCCTACCCACACGTCTTTCACCGCACACATCTCTCTTCAACGGTCAAAGACAACTTCGAGGCCCTACAGACATCAGGGCAGACAGTAGCGGTGGCCGGCAGAGTTATGTCTATCCGTATGCACGGCAGGGCGGGATTTGCACACATCCAGGACGACGGTGGAAGGATCCAGATCTACGTCCGACAGGACCTCATTGGGGAGGAGACCTTCTCTCTCTTTAAACTCGTGGACATCGGTGACTTCATCGGCGTCATCGGCGGAGTCTTTAAGACCAAAACCGGCGAGATCACAGTCAAGGCAGAAAAGATACAAATCCTCTCAAAGGCGATTCGCCAATTGCCCATCGTAAAGGAGAAAGAAGACAAGGGCCAGAAGATCGTATTCGACCGTTTTTCCGACAAGGAGCAGAGATACCGCCAGCGGTACGTCGATCTCATAGTCAACCCCGAGGTAAAGGATGTCTTCAAGACTCGTTCTAAGATAATCGCCGTTCTGCGCCGCATCTTAGATGAACATGGGTTCTTCGAAGTTGAAACCCCGGTGCTCCAGCCTACCTACGGTGGAGCATATGCCCGACCATTCAAAACCTACCATCGCACCCTGAATATCCCGCTCTACCTTAAGATTAGCCCCGAACTTTATCTGAAGCGCCTTATAGTGGGCGGCGTGGATAAGGTTTACGAGATCGGCAAGAATTTCCGCAACGAAGGGATAGACCGGACCCACAATCCCGAATTTACAATGCTTGAGGTGTATCAAGCCTACGCCGACTATAATGATATGATGGCACTTACAGAAGAGATCTTTGAAAGGACGGCCCTGGAGATTCGAGGGGCGACGGAGATTTCATACCAGGGGACAAGGGTCGATCTGCGCAGGCCCTGGCGAAGGCTGCCTATGGTGGATGCCTTGAAGGAATACGCTGACTTAGACGTGGAATCCTTGAGCGACGAAGAGCTGAAGGGCCTTGTCGAAAGCAAGGGTTTGGAGATTAGAGGTGAATTCAACAGGGGGCTGGCCATCGATGCCCTCTTTGAAAGCCTGGCCCAAGGGAAGATCATCCAACCCACCTTCATAATAGATTATCCCAGGGAAACGAGCCCTCTATGCAAGTCCAGTAGAACCAACCCCAGATACATCGAGAGGTTCGAACCTGTCATCGTCGGGTGGGAGTTCGGAAACGCCTTTACGGAGATGAACGATCCCATCCTGCAACGCCAGTTGTTAGAGGCTCAGGCTCGCACACGTGAGGTGGATGACGAGATACCCCCTCCGGACGAGGATTTTGTCCGTGCTATCGAATTCGGTATGCCCCCTACCGGTGGTCTTGGCATAGGGATCGATCGATTGGTGATGCTCTTGACAGATCAAGCCTCTATCAGGGATGTGATTCTCTTCCCGCAGATGAGGCCGGAGCCCTGAGATGTCAGCGAAAATATCTTGCTTTTTTAGCCCTTAAAGTATATATTTAAAACAACGGTGGTAAAGCTCCAAGGGCTTTGGTTTGGAGTTATGTAGTCCCGTGCGGACCGTTCTTTCTGAATGAGGAGACCGTGGCATCCTATGAGATTTTCATAGCAAAGAGGTATCTGAGAGCTAAACGTAAGACACGTTTTATCTCAATTACAACTTACATCTCTATTGTTGGGGTAGGTGTGGGCGTTGCTACTCTGATTATCGTCCTCTCACTGATGAATGGATTTGCTACGGAAGTTCGTGCTAAACTGATCGGGATGGATGCGCACCTGAGAGTATTGGCCTTTCACGGTGAGGGTATAACCGACTACCTGAATCTTGGCAAGAAGATCGAAGAGGTCGAAGGCGTTGTTGCCACCGCCCCTTTTATTTACTGGGAGGGGATGCTCGCATCCACAGGTCGTACGGCAGGGGTTAAGATCAAAGGTATAGAGCCCTCCTCCGCCACCAGGGTGACGGAGATCGGCGAGAGTCTGATAGATGGGGAACTGAACCTAAGAGAAATACAGGGAGAAAAATGTTCCGGCATAGTGATCGGCAAATTTTTGGCCGACCGCCTGAGGGTTGGCGTTGGCGATGAGGTCTACCTCCTCAGCTCCAAGAGCATCGATGTAGCCTCAATGTGGTCGATCCCAAAGATGCGAAGATTCCTCGTTACAGGGATATTCGAGAGCGGGTTGTACGATTTCGATGCCTCACTGGCCTTCATGTCCATTGAGACCGCACAACAGATCTTCGGCCTGGACAACAAGGTGACAGGGATTGAGGTTAAGATCAACGATATTTATAAAGCTAAACCTATAGGAGGGAAGATCAGAGAGAGGCTGGGGTATCCTTATTTTACCCTCGACTGGATGGAGATGAACAAGCATCTGTTCAGTTGGATGACAATCGAAAAATGGGCCAGTTTTATAGTCCTGAGCCTCATCATCGTTGTGGCTGCCTTCAGCATTATAAGCACTCTGATTATGATTGTAATGGAGAAGACCAGGGAGATCGGGATATTGCGATCAATGGGGGCTACGGCTAAAAGCATTAAGAAGATCTTCATCTCTGAGGGACTGGTTATCGGTATCCTGGGGACAGCTCTGGGATGCTTGATCGGATATCTATTTTGCTGGGTTCAAGATAGCTTCAAGGTCATATCGCTACCGTCCGATATCTATATTATCAGTGCTGTGCCCATTGATATGCGACCTTTTGATTTCATCTGGGTCTCAGCCGCAGCCCTTGGGATCTGCTTTCTGGCCTCCCTCTATCCTGCACGAAAAGCAGCATCTCTGGAGCCTGTAGAGGCGATCAGGTATGAGTAAAACGATCCTTGAGGCTCATGATATCCATAAAAGTTATACAACACCGGTGGGCTTTCTCCATGTCCTCCGGGGTGTTGACCTGGAGGTCAGAGAGGCAGAGATTGTGGCGGTGGTTGGGCCGTCCGGTGTGGGCAAAAGTACCCTGCTCCATATCCTTGGTGCCCTTGACAGACCTACTAAAGGATGTCTCTGGATGGACTCGATTGACGTTTTTTCTCTCTCTGATGATGGACTGGCAAGGTTCAGGAACAGGACGATAGGTTTTGTCTTTCAGTTTCATCATCTACTGCCCGAGTTCTCTGCGCTGGAAAATGTGATGATGCCGGCTTTGATAGCTGGTCGGAAACCCCAGGAGGTGGTTGGGCAGGCAAGAGAACTTCTGGCGCGGGTCGGGCTGGAGGGGAGGGAATCACACAAACCGGCCGAGCTTTCCGGCGGTGAACTGCAGAGGGTTGCAGTGGTCAGATCCCTGATAAACGATCCCAGGATTGTTCTGGCTGATGAGCCTTCCGGGAACCTGGATTCAGCCAATAGTCTGGCGTTGCATGAACTTATATGGGATCTATCGAGCTCATTGAAGAAAAGCTTTGTGATTGCAACACATAATCTGGAGCTTGCTGCAAAAGCTGATAGGATAATCAAGCTTGCGGATGGGAAGGCCATGAGTGGTTAGTAAGATAGGTCACTGAGCCCGTAGACGTGGGGATGAAAGCCCGGAGGCTTAACTCTGGCCTTCGGAGTTTATGCTTTAGCATTTCATCCTGCGTAAGATCAGGTGGGACCGGAGTTCAGGGGATGAGACGAAACGGAGCGTTCTATGTTATGTCAGGAGTGTGGTGAGAAGCCTGCGGTAGTCCTTTTCACCCAGATAGCTAATGACGCAAAGACGGTACTTCATCTGTGCGTTGAATGTGCCGAGAAGCGAGGATTTTCTGCCGCAGAGCTTCAGGACAAGGCATTTAGCGGAATTGAAGATGAGCCCAGTCAGCATGGGGAGCTTGTATGTCTTAAATGTGCTTTATCCTATGACGACTTCAAGCAAAGCGGGCGGTTGGGTTGCGGCCAATGTTACACCGCATTCTCCGAACAACTGGAGGTTCTGCTGAAAAAGGTCCATGGTAGCACCAGACATGTCGGCAAGGTCCCTTCCCAGGCCAGTGGTGAAACAAAGGTAAGGCGAGACCTCCTCCATTTAAGGCAGATGTTGAGGGAGGCGATAAAGAAGGAAGAATTCGAGGAGGCAGCCAGATTAAGGGATAAGATCAGACTGATGGAGAGAACGGTTAGAAATGACAATTAACGACCTTATTCATAATTTCGCCGGGTGGCTTGATATTTCAGGCGAATTTTCGGGTATAGTGATCAGTAGCAGAGCCCGCCTGGCCCGAAATCTACAATCCCTGCCCTTTGTCCACCGGGCTACTGACGAACAATTGTCAACTTTAGTTGACACTGTCCTGACGGCCAAAAGTCAGAGTCCGCACCTGGAGAGGACGACCTTCTTTAACCTGGATGAGCTGTCAAAGGCCGACCGTCAGATATTGGTTGAGCGCCATCTGATCAGTCCGGAGCTGGCGAAGAAAAAGGGGCAAAGAGGGATTTTAGTGGACAATAAAGAGATTGTTAGCGTCATGATTAACGAGGAGGACCATCTGAGGTTACAGGCCATTCAACCTGGCTTTCAACCCAGAAACGTCTGGTCGCTGGTCGACAAGATTGATGACGAACTTTCCGGGGTTTTGGATTTCTCTTTTTCCCCGAAATATGGGTATCTCACAGCCTGTCCTACAAATGTAGGAACCGGTCTTAGGGTCTCTGTCCTGATACACCTGCCGGCCCTGGTGCTAACCCAGGAAATAGATAAAGTCCTTCGGGCGGTTGCCCAAGTCGGTCTGGCTGTTCGGGGGTTCTACGGTGAGGGCACAGACGTAGTGGGAAACCTCTTTCAGATATCAAACCAGACTACACTCGGCAAGGCCGAGCACGAGATAATCGAAGGCTTAGAGAGGATTATCAGGGAGGTAGTCGATCAGGAACTCAAGGCGAGGGGGACATTGCTGAAGGATGCCAAATTGGAGATCGAGGATAAGGTCTGGCGAGCTTTGGGCATCCTGGAAAATGCCCGTCTGTTGACCAGCCAGGAGTTTATGAATCTCTCGTCCGCCACAAGATTAGGATATGCCATGGATCTCATTGCCTTTCCCGAAATCAAAGTATTGAACGAACTTATGGTTCTCACACAGCCCTATCACCTTCAGAGGCTGGTTGGAAGAAGTCTTAGGCCTTCAGAACGTGATAAAATACGGGCAAATCTGGTCAGAGAGAGACTACGCGATGATAAGCCGGAAGGGGGCGTGAAGGATGAATAATATGTTTACTGACAGGGTGAGAAAGGTGATTCACCTGGCAAGGGAGGAGTCTAACCGGCTGGGTCACAATTACATTGGGACCGAACACCTCCTTCTGGGGTTGATCAGAGAGGGTGGGGGGGTAGCAATAACGGTTCTGCTCAACCTTGGTCTGGAGTTAGATCAGATCAAGCAGGCCCTGGAGGACGCTATCCAACCTTCTGGTGGGGCAATGATGGTCGGACAGATCCCATTCACGCCAAGGGCGAAACAGACCCTTGAGGTGGCGGCGGGTGAGGCTCAGGAGATGGGGACGAAATATATTGGTACGGAACACCTGCTGCTTGCCCTTTTGAAGGATAGGGAAGGTATTGCGGCTCAGATTCTGGCGTCCTTTGGCACTGACTATGAAATGGTCAAGGAGGAGGTTATGTCCGTTCTCACAGGCAGATCTGCCAGAAAAAAGGGAGTCCAGAAGAAGAGCAAGACCCCGTTTCTTGACCATTTTGGACGGGACATCACCGCCCTGGCAAAAGCAGATAAACTTGACCCAGTTATAGGTAGGGACCAGGAGATCGCCAGAGTTGCTCAGATACTCAGCAGACGGAAGAAGAACAATCCGGTGTTGATTGGTGAGCCCGGTGTCGGTAAGACCGCCATCGTAGAGGGATTGGCGCAGAGGATCGTCGCCAAAGAGGTTCCTCAAGTGCTTGAAGGCAAGCGAATAGTAGCCCTGGATCTGGGTGGTATGGTGGCCGGAACCAAATATAGGGGCCAGTTCGAGGAGAGGGTTAAGGCCGTAATGAACGAACTTGTGCAGTCGGCCAACGTGATCCTCTTCATCGATGAGTTACATACACTGGTGGGTGCGGGGGGAGCTGAGGGGAGCCTGGACGCATCGAACATGTTTAAGCCAGCCCTCTCCAGAGGAGAACTCCAGTGCATTGGCGCCACCACCCTGGATGAATACAGGAAATATATCGAAAAAGATGGTGCATTGGAGAGGCGCTTCCAAACCGTGATGGTGGATCCACCATCCGTTGAGGAGACAATTGAGATCCTTAAAGGTTTAAGGCCCAAATATGAAGAATATCATAAGGTGAAGATCACCGATGCGGCAATCGAAGTGGCTGTAAGGCAATCAGATCGGTACATATCAGGACGTTTTCTTCCCGACAAGGCCATCGATGTGATAGACGAGGCTGGTTCTAAGGTTCGGCTTTCCAAGGTAACACTCCCCGAACATATAAAGAAGTTGGAGATGGAAATTGAAAAGCTGGTTGCGAAGAAGTCAGCGGTTATAGAGCACCAGGACTTTGAAAAGGCCGCTGCTTTGCGGGATGAGGAGAAGAGGCTGAAACGAAAACTGGAGCTTGAGAGGAAACAATGGGAAGTGGATGTAAAGAATAAGGTGGTGGAGGTGAGTGAGGAAGATGTTGCCCAGGTGGTCTCAAGCATGACCGGTATTCCCCTCTTCCGTCTGGCCAAGAGCGAATCAGAAAAGCTTCTGGATATGGAGAAGGCGCTGAGCGAAAGGGTGGTAGGGCAGGAGGAGGCGATTCGGGCCGTATCCAGGGCTATTAGAAGAAGCAGGGCAGGGTTGAAGGATCCCAACAGACCCATTGGCTCCTTCATATTTCTTGGCCCTACAGGAGTTGGAAAGACAGAGACGGCGAGAGCCCTGGCAGCCCATCTCTTCGAGGATGAAGATGCACTGGTCAGGATCGATATGTCCGAGTATATGGAAAAGTTTTCAGTCTCCAGGCTTATCGGGGCTCCCCCAGGATATGTGGGCTATGAAGAGGGCGGCCAGCTTACGGAGAAGATAAGACGCAAGCCGTATTCGGTTGTCCTCTTGGACGAGATAGAGAAGGCACATCCTGATGTGTTCAACATTCTGCTTCAGGTCTTAGATGATGGGAAGCTCACCGATAGCTTTGGCAGGAGGGTGGATTTCAGGAATACCATCCTTATCATGACCTCCAACCTCGGCGCACGAGAGATCGGGAAGGGTGGCTCCATTGGTTTCCAGAAGGCGGATGAGAAGTCGGATTACGCTCAGATGAGGGAAAAGGTCCTCAGAGAAGTTAAGAGAACCTTCAATCCAGAGTTTTTAAATAGAATTGACGATATAATCGTCTTCCATCCATTGGGCAAGAAGGAGATCCTTAAGATCATCGACATCATGCTAAGCGAGGTCCTGGAACGGGTCTCATCCCGTGACATAACGATCAGCCTGACCCAGGACGCAAAGAACCTGATAGCCGAGAAAGGCTTTGATCCTTTCTTTGGCGCAAGACCGCTGAAGCGGGCGATTCAGAGGCTGGTTGAGGATCCGCTGGCGGAGGAGATCTTGGAAGGCAAGTTCAAAGACGGCAGTCGGATCCAGGTAGGTAGAAAGGGCGAGAGCCTGGTCTTCAAGGACATCGTGTGAGTTTGTACCCCCCACGCGCAGACATAGCGTTCCGGCTTGTCATTTATAGTATGAACTTAACGCATAAAGAAGACAATGAAGGTCTTTACACGGCCTCTTTTAATTATTATGATCGCCCTGAGCCTGGGGTTAGTGCTTTATCTGGGGTGGCAGGCAACCAGGGTCAAACAGGTAGCTAAGCGACTTCTGGCAAGTAAGGGCATCTCTGTGGAGGATATAGACATAGGGTTTGGATCGATCCGCCTCGGACGAATTAATGCCAGGCCAGAGGGTTTCTCCGGCGTCCTGGAGATCGAGGGGGCCGAACTGGACTACAATCTTCTGAAGTTACTCCGGGGGGGAGTTGACCGTGGTATTGAGGATCTTTCCCTTTCGAACCCCAAGCTGATCTTTGATATGACCAAGGCAACTACCCGACTGGGTTCGGTGAAAGGCCTGAGCCGCACGATTCCAGCGGGGCAGTTAACGTTGACCGGGGGGCAGATACTCCTTAAAGGTGCCCTCGATGAAGCTGCGGTTGCCCATGACGTGAAAGGCCTGATCGATGCAAGGGTCCCTGAACGAATTATTGTACGCCTGCAAGGTCGGTTTCTGAGCAGGGACATAAATGCGGAGGTTAAGGGATTTGTTAACACCGCAGAGGGAACCTATGAGCTTAAACTGAAAGCTCATTCCATCGAGCTGTCCGATCCCGATTTAGGCCAATTGCTTGGTGATACCCGGCTTGAGTCGGGGAGAATGGATCTCCTCCTCCATCTTAAAGAGGGAAGGGGAGCCTCGGGTGATGTGACTATCAGGGATCTTAAGTCAACCAGCCTGGATCCAGAGGTCAGATTGGTGAGCCTAAGAGGGGAGATAAAGGATGGAGCAGTCTTCGTCCACGAGGGAGAGGGATTCTGGCGGGGAAGGAACTTCTCCGTAAGGGGCAGGATTCCTCTCGAACTCCCTCTCACTTTGTCCCTCACGGCTGAGTTCCCAGATTTTGAGTTGGCAGAGCTTGCGGGGACTATTGCACCGGATAAAGAGAACCTTCCATCAGGGAGCGGAACCCTTTCGGTTACAGTCCAGGGGCCGCTCGATGACCTGAAGTTAAGAGGTGTTTTCAATAGCAATAAGATCTTAGTGAATGGCGAGACTATCGAGGATCTAAAGGTACGTTTTACAAAAGCCGGTTCTGTCTTCATCGTTGAGCAGATATCAGGGAAGATAGGCGAAGGTGTTTTAAGGGGCAATGGTAGGATTGCCAAGACCGCGAAGGGGACTCAGGTGGAAATGAACCTGAAAGCAAACAGGTTTGATCTCCAGAATTTAAGCGGAGTAGTTGGGGATGGAGTCTCCGGAACCGGTGATCTGACCGTACGTATCGACGGTAATGTTCAGGATCCCAAATGGCAGGTCTGGTACAGTATACCCAGGCTAACCGTCGGTGGACGTGATATAGGGACTCAGAAGGGCTGGTTAAAACGTGATGAGAGATGGTTGAGGATTCGTTCATCCTGGGAAAATGGAGCACTATCTGGAACTCTGGCCCTGCTGGTTGAGGACTCGGATTTGCGGATTAACAATTTCCTGGCCACTATCCTGCAGCCCGATCAAAGGATGAACGGAAAGATCAACATCCACGGTACCCCGAAATCGCTTGAAACTTCGGGGAAACTCTTTGTGGGCGACCATAACAGATTGGACGTAACAGGAGAGATACGTAGCACAGAAACAGGAGAGAGGATTGACCTCCGCTTCAGATCCGAGGGCTTCAAAGCGGGTGATGCTTTGCTGGAAATCGAAGCGGAATTTTCGGCAGATAAAGATGAGGTTGGACTTAGCCCCGAGATTGCAAAAGTCAAGAAGGGGGAGAAGGTAATAGACGCTAAACTCATTTTTACAAACCCTTTTATCGCGAGGGTTCTGGATATAATAAAAGGAGTTGGTGAAACGAGGGAGCTTAATGGAGTGATTCAGGTTGGCGGAACTGTCGCCAAACCAGATATATCGGGTGAGCTGACGATGGAAGGAACCGGAGAGATCGATTCGCTCGACGTGAAGTTCAACTTCCATTGGGATGATGGACATGCCGTCGGGGACCTTCAGCTTCAACATGGTGCGGATGTTTTGCTCAGCTTAAAGGGCCATCGGGGCCCCGATGGAACGGATGTCAGGGCAGAGGCAAAAGGAATCGCTCTCTCTTCCTTTCTATCTCCCTTCCTTCCTGCGGGTCAAACGGTTAAGGGGAAATTGAGCTATAATCTCTCTTTCATCGGAAGAGGATCATCACGCGATCTTACTGCGGATTTCATCGTGGAGAAAGGCTCCGTGCTTGATTTCCCTTTCGATGAGATGAGAGGGACCTTGCGAGGAGATTTCGCTGCTGAGGACTCCAAGTATGTGCTGGAAATAGCCGATCTGAAATTCTGGAAAGAGGGACTTTACAGAGGATCTGCAAAGGGAACTGTGCCTCTTTCCCCCCAGAGAGAATTGGACGTAAATGTTGAAATCGGAGGGGATATCCTCTCCCTCCTGTCTTCATTTACATCGGGCATCGAGGGGACATCGGGTGAAGGTAGTGCCAGCCTACACCTGGCTGGATGGTGGGGGGCGCCTGTAGTCGAAGAGGCCCGGATAAGTTTCACGGGAGGGCAGGCGACCTTTAACCTTCTAAACCGGGAGATCGAAGATCTGAAGGGCAGGATCACCCTGCGAGAAGGGTCACGGTTCCTCAGGATCGAAGGTATTTCGGGGAAAATAGGGGGAGGGAGGTTTGTAGTCGAAAACAGAGAAGAGACGAGAGTAGGCGGTGAGGAACTTGAACCTATCATCCTTTCAGATCTCGGTCTCAGCCTTGGTATTTTGGTCATACGGACTGACAAAAAAGGGATAGAATTGAACCTCCCGGGCCTGCTGAGGCCTGGCACAAGCGGACGTTTTGAACTTTTAGGCCCACCGGAACAGGCAGGGCTTTATATCAGCGGGCCCAACCGTTCACCCCTTGTGAAAGGCATCTGTCGTGTGAGCGGCATTGAGTTCACCTATCCGCTCAGGAGTTCTAAATCAAAAGGTTCATCTCAAGAAAAAGATCGTTTTGCAGATCTTCTGAGGTCTATCAGATGGGATCTTGACGTCATTGCCAAGGGCGATGTCTGGTACTTTCAAGAGAGGGAGTTCGGAGTTGCAGACCTGGCAAGCGTTGACGTCAGGATAAAGGAAGGCAGTGAATTGAGCTTTCAAGGTTCGGTCGCCGAGGGGACATTTCATGTGAAGGGAATTCTGGAGTCAAGGGAGGGCACACTCTCCTATCTGGATACAGAGTTTCAGATCGAAGAGATGGGTTGCGAGTTGGACACAAAGGCGGACAAAAGGCCTTTATTGTGGGGAAGGGCCAAGACAACCGTTTATTCCGACACAACGAACGCCGATACCGATGTATTTCTGAAGATCTATGCTGTTGATGAGGAAGCCGATGTCAGGGTGGATAAAGGACGCCTTGGAGAAGTCCGATTTGACCTGACGTCCAGTGACCCGAACGATGATACCTTCGAAAAAGTCCTTGCAAGGCTCGGATATTCCCTTGACGTTTATAATAGAAGGGCGGCCGGTATACTCACCACCGGCATCCAGAACCTCTTGAACAGAACCCTTGTCCGTCCTCTCGAGAGGCGGATCAGGAGAAATTTAGGTCTGGATGTGTTTCGTCTTGATCCGACTATTGTGAGGAATATTGTGGCCAACAAGCTCCCCGGGGGGAACGATAACCTCTCCTATCTAATGCTTCTGGAAGGAACCAGGCTCACGGTAGGGGAATATCTTTTGGATAAATGGTTCCTTTTTTATAGGGGGGAGCTCTCTATGAAAGAGAACCTATATCAGCAAGAAGAGCTTGGGCTTACCCATCACCTTGGCCTTGAGTTGCGACTCAGGAACAGGACGTCGATTGAGTTCGAATATGAGTACGACGAGATTATTCGACAGGGAGATAAACGCTTTAAGATAAGGCATACCGTCACCTTTTAATAGAAGTTCCGAACACAAATTCCAAAATGCATAGAATTTATCATCTTGCCAATATATTGGAGGTCTTAAGATGGTCCATCATATTCGATTACCATTTATCATCGCGGTTCTCACGATTATGTGTCTTGGCTACCTCCAGCCGGCCTGGTCCGCAACCATATCGGGGATAGAGGTCTCTGGCAACGTCCGTTCGGACGAAGCATTGATCCTGGCCGCCTGCGGGCTTTCCGCCGGCAGAGAACTATCCCTGGAGGATGTTCAGGATGCCATCAAACGGCTGTATTCACTGGGCATATTTTCTGATGTCCGTGTAACCGTTGAAGAAACGGCGGAGGAGAAGGTAAAATTGAAGATAGTCGTTAAAGAATTCCCTATACTTGAGAAAATAACATTTAAGGGTAACGATAAGATAAAGGTGGGGGAGCTGAAGAAAAGGATTGGTCTGGCGGAAGGCCAGGTGGTCAGTCCAAGGGCGATAAGAAATGCCCGGAGGAGTATTCTCTCTTTCTACAGGGAGAAGGGTTATCTTCTGGCGGAGGTGAAGGCCAGAACCTTTCAGGCAGAAGGAGAGGGCAGGGTGATCCTGAACTTCCAGATCCAGGAAGGAGAAAAGGTCCGCATTAAACGGATATATATCCATGGCAACAAGACCTTCAGCGATGATAAGGTAAAGAAACAGATGGAGACAAAAGAGGCAAGATGGTGGAAGAAAGGGGACTTCAACGAAGAGACCTACAAGAAGGATCTGACCAAGATAATCGATTTCTACCGGCGACATGGGTTCCGTGATGCGCGGGTAGTGAGGGACAGCCTGTACTACGATAGGGCAAAGAGGAATCTGTTCATCGATATCACGCTGGACGAAGGTGAGCGCTATCGGTTTGGAAAGATCACCTGGGAGGGAAACAAGGTCTTCTCAGATGAAGAGATCAGCCAGAGGATAATGATGAAGGAAGGCCATTTTTACGATCAAGAAAGCTTTGACGGGACACTTTACAATCTTTCAACCCTCTATCAGGAAAAGGGTTATCTCACAACTGATATTGTGCCGGTTGAAACCCAGTCAGGTGAGAGGATAGATATAAAACTTAAGATCGAGGAGAGGGAGCCTTCAAGGGTGAGGAAGGTGGCAATTGTTGGCAACACCAAGACCAAAGAGAAGGTAATCCGTCGGGAACTTACACTTAAGCCCGGGGGGGTCTTCCGACGTTCGGATCTGGCTCGGAGCATAAGGGATGTTTATCAACTCAATTTTTTTAAAAACGTGGAACCCGAGGTCACCCTGCTGGATAACGGGGATGTAGATCTCACCATAAAGGTTGAAGAGAAATCGACCGGACAGGCCTTTATGGCCGCCGGATACAGTCAAAGGGATAAGCTGGTGGGCTCAATAGGTTTCAATATCCCCAACCTCTTCGGTAACGGCCAGAGTCTGGATCTCAGCTGGGATTTTGGCAAGAGGCGGGAGACCTTCCGACTTGCGTTCTCAGAACCATGGCTTTTCGGCACGCCGACCAGCGGCAGTTTCACCATCTACAAGACCACGGACAGATGGGAGGACCATTTTGACGAAAAGAGACAGGGCGGCTATATAAGGATGGGCAAAAGGCTCACATGGCCTGATAATTACTCCAGGCTCTATCTTAAATATCGTCTGGAGCAGGTCGAGTACCTCAATTTTGCCGAAGGGTTTTCTGATCCTTATGGATTGAAGGATAAAGAGTGGCCTGAGACTTCCAGCAGTTTGACCTTGACCTATCTGCGCGACTCTCGCGATATGCCCCAGTTTCCATCAAGGGGTTCGATGGCCTCGTATTCTGTGGAACTTGCCGGTGGCCCGCTGTGGGGGGATGAGAATTACCATAAACAGACCCTGGAATCGGACTTCTATGTCCCGGTTTTCTCGAAGCTGGTGTTTATGATAAAGGCAAAGCTTGGAGTTGTGGATAGTTTCCGGTCTGGTGAGGAGGTTCCCTTCAGTGAGAGGTTTATGCCAGGCGGGACCAGCCTCGATGGAGTGATCAGAGGATACAGCGAAAGGTCTATAGGCCCAATTGAGGAAGGGGTGCGCATAGGTGGTAAGATGATGTTCGTCTCTAACCTTGAACTGCGGATTCCTTTCGCAGAACAGCAGCTTTATGGTATCCTTTTCACCGATGTGGGAAATGCCTGGAGGAGTGCTTCGAAGTTCAGACCTTTCGGCCTCAAACGCTCAGTGGGAATAGGGGTCCGTATCGCAGCACCGATGCTCGGCATAATTGGATTTGACATTGGATACGGGTTTGATAACGAAGGGGGCAAATGGCTCACCCATTTCCAGTTTGGTCCGGGCTTTTGAGTATATAGTATAAGACATTTTTTAACCACAGATTAACACGGATTTTCACAAAGGTTTCATCGCCGTAAGATGGTCTGCTGAACCTATAGACCTGGGGATGAAAGCCTAAAAGACTTAATTCCTGTTAGCCGGAGGGGAGATTATGACTACGCTGAAAAAAACAATGGTTGCTGTTGCAGTGTTGGCTATCTCTAATGCTCTTTTCCTTGGATCGGCTTTTTGTCAGGGGCTGAAGATTGGTTATATCGATTCCGGCAGGATACTGGCTGCCAGCAAGGATTTTGCTGCTGCCCAGGAGAAGCTTGAAAAGCTCAGGAAGGACTGGGAGAAAGAGGCAGCCGCTAAAGAGGAGGAATTGAAGGACCTTCAGGCGCAGTTCGAGAAGCAGAAGCTCCTGTTGAGCGAGGTGAGGCGGGAGGAGATGCAAAGACAGATCCAGGCAAAATATGAGGAATATCGGAAGTTCGTTGATGATATCCTTTCGCCCGAAGAAGGAAAGCTCGCAAAAAAGAGCAGAGAACTAATGAAACCCATCTATGATAAGATCAATGGGATATTGCAGAAAATAGGCGAAGAGGAAGGTTACGATTTCATCTTCGATGCTGTTCCTGGAGGCGTTGCCTATACAATCGTCTTTGCCAAGCCCGAGTACGATCTTACCGATAAGGTGATAGAGAAACTGAATAAAGGAAGTGAATAGAAGGGATACAATGCAGGTCACATTGGCTGAGCTTGCCCGGATAATCGGTGGATGCTTGTGTGGAGAGGAGGACACCCTTATTACTGGTGTTGCGCCTATTGAAGAGGCCGTAAAGGGTGACATCACCTTTATTACCGGCCGTAGGTACCAGCGTCTTTTAAAATCCACTAAGGCCTCGGCTGTGATCCTGCCGAAGGGGATGGAAGAGATTGCTCCTGTGCCAGCCATTACGGTACAAAATCCACAGTTTGCTTTTCTTAAAGCATTTAAGCACTTCTATCCTCAGAGATGCGATTTTGCTGCTGGTATTCATCCTACCGCTCTAATTGGGGAGAATACAGAGCTTGGAGAGGGAGTATCTATCGGTCCTAATGTTGTTATTGGCGAGCGGGTTAAGGTCGGGCCGGAAGTTGTCATCTGTGCAAATGTAGTCATTGGGGATGATTGTCAGATCGGGGGCAGTACCTTTATCTATCCGAACGTCACCATTCGTGAAGAGACCCATATCGGGACGAATGTGATTATCCATCCAGGTGCGGTTATCGGGAGCGATGGTTTTGGATTTGTTCAGGAGAAAGGGAGATATTATAAGATCCCTCAGATCGGTAGGGTTGTGATTGAAGATGATGTTGAGATTGGAGCGAATACTACCATAGACAGAGGCACGATGGGTGTCACCCGAATCGGGAGGGGCACAAAAATCGACAACTTAGTGCAGATCGCTCATAACGTCACAGTGGGCGAAGATACAGTTATTGCTGGGCAGGCCGGTATTTCAGGCAGCACGCATATTGGTAAGGGGGTAAAGATTGGAGGGCAGGCCGGATTTGTCGATCACATTCAGGTAGGTGATGGGGCAAGCATTGGTGCTCAGGCCGGTGTTACAAAATCCATTCCCCCGGGGCTTGCAGTTTCCGGCTATCCAGCTCGTTCCCATATCCTGGCAAAAAGGATAGAGGCCAGCGAGAGCAGACTACCAGAAATCCTAAAGCTCTTACGGGAACAAGACAAACGGATCGCAGAACTGGAGAAGAAGCTTTCTTGAATCCATAGGTCCGGCCTATATAGGGCTGGACAGGATGCGTGTCCCTTAGCAAGGGCCCAAGAAAGGTGATACGTCTCTTAGGATTGGAGGATCCATTCGTGCAGGGATTCTTGGTGAAGGAAGCAGTGTCGGTCCTAAACTAAAATAGAAGGGAGAAGGGATGCTTAAACAACAGCGAACGGTCCAAAAGCGGGTATCCTGTTCCGGGATAGGTCTGCATACAGGGAACAGGACCACAGTGACCTTTAACCCCGCGCCGATAAATACAGGGATTAAATTCGTCAGGGTCGATCTTCCGGGTTGTCCGGAGATTCCCGCCGACATTGGACATGTTGTGGATATCTCCAGAGGCACTACGTTGGGCACCTCTGAAGCAGAGGTCCATACCGTAGAGCACCTTATCGCTGCCCTGGTGGGGCTTGAGATTGACAACGTAATCGTGGAGATCGATTCTAACGAACCGCCAGTTGGAGACGGCAGCGCCATGCATTTCGTTAAAGCGCTCACAAAAGCAGGATTTGTGGACCAGAATTCGCCAAGGGATTACCTCGTCGTAGAGGAGATGATCAGGTATGACGATATTAAAGGGAAAGGCATCGAACTTGTGGTTCTCCCATCCGATGAGTTCATGATAACCTTTATGAGCCACCCCAAAAGGTCCGCTGTAGGAGCACAATACACAGTGATGTTCTCGTTAGAGGATGAGTTTGTGCATGAATATGCACCGGCAAGGACCTTTGGCTTTCTCAGCGAAGTGGAGAAGCTGAGGGAACAGGGTCTGATCAAAGGTGGCAACCTGGATAATGCCCTTGTCATAATTGACAAGCACATTAACCAGAAGGAATTGGAATATCTCCAGAACCTCTTCGGTTTGAAGGATCCGGTAACCTTTGGCAAAAATGGCATATTGAACGGTACCCCTCTTCGTTTTCCTGATGAGTTTTGCAGGCATAAGACCCTTGATTTGATCGGTGATCTTGGACTGTTGGGTGCTCCGATAAAGGGGCATATCTTGGCGGTCAATTCAGGCCATGCAGCAAACATCGAGCTGGTTAAAAAAATCAGAAAGGTCTATCAAAAGAGGGAGATAAAGAGCAAGTACCAGCAGATAAAAAGCAAGGACTTCTTTCTTGACATAAACGCCATCCAGAAGATTATGCCTCATCGCTACCCATTCCTCCTTGTGGATAGGATAATAGATCTCATCCCTGGAGAAAGGGTGATAGGGCTGAAAAATGTGACCATCAACGAGCAATTTTTCGACGGGCACTTTCCGGGACAGCCGGTCATGCCTGCTGTCCTTCAGATAGAAGCCATGGCCCAGGTAGGTGGGGTCTTGATGCTCAATACGGTCAGTAACCCGGAGGACAAGCTCGTCTATTTTATGTCCATTGATAAGGCGAAATTCAGAAAACCGGTCATCCCGGGAGATCAGATCCGCTTTGAACTGGAGATGCTGCAGTTTCGCAGGAATGCTTGCAGAATGCAAGGGAAGGCCTTCGTTGATGGGGATTTAGTGGCGGAGGCCGAGTTGACAGCGATAGTGGTGGACAGAAATAAAAGAAGGAGAACAGGTGCAAATTCATAGATCTGCTTTTGTCAGCCCAAAGGCTGAGATTGCAGAAGGAGTTTGTGTCGGTCCTTTTTCCATTATTGAAGATGAGGTCAAGATCGGTGCCGGAACGAGGATAGCCTCCCATGTCCTGGTTGCAAGCGGTACAACCATTGGCGAGGAATGCCTTATTTGCCATGGGGCCGTTCTGGGGACAGATCCTCAGGATGTCAAATATGCCGGTGAAAAGACGAGCTTACAGATTGGGGACCGTACAATTATCCGTGAGTTTGCCACCCTTCATAGAGGGACGAGTGCACGAGGAGAAACGGTCGTAGGGAATGACTGCTTTATAATGGCCTACGCCCATGTGGCCCATGATTGCATTATCGGAGACAACGTTATTCTGGCCAATGCGGTGAACCTTGGAGGCCATTCCACAATAGAGGATTTCGCCTCCATAGGTGGAGTGGTTCCAGTCCATCAGTTCGTCAGGATCGGGCAGCACAGCTTTGTTGGCGGTGGATTTCGAGTTCCTAAAGATGTCCCCCCTTTTATCAGGGCGGCTGGTGAGCCCTTGAGGCCTGTGGGACTGAACTCTGTGGGACTTGAGAGACGGGGCTTCCCAAAGGAGACAATTGAGCTCCTAAAGAAGGCCTATCGGATCCTTTTCCGTTCGCAACTGAATACTTCGCAGGCCATTGAGAGAGTCCGTAATGAACTGGAACTCACTGAGGAGATCTGTGCACTGCTTGAATTTATTGAAAAAAGCGAGAGGGGAATCATCAAATAAGAAGGGAAGGCCGGCGAATTTACATGGACGATCTTCATTGCCTTTGCGATTATTATCTCATCAATGTGACTGCAGATGTGTGGGATATCATCACGAACACCAGATGGTTGTGAAGGGTCGTGCTATGAGTTGAAATTGGGAAGCGATCTCCTGACCGTCGTCTATCGAAGAGACGGTCTTTTTTTAAGTAGGAGGGAAGGGAATTGGGTGATGTAAGACAGATCGTCTTTCGGAGCCGGGGCTACATACCGGTTCCATTTGCTGC
>DTYK01000010.1 GCA_012961925.1 Candidatus Latescibacterota bacterium | reverse complement strand
GCAATTAGATTGAAGGTCTTAGCCATATTTTCAGGTATGATCGGGATTACGGCCGGATCGATGGTCTCTACGAGCCTATCATACCTCTGGTAGGCTATGCTGTCACAACGTCTGGCTCCGCAGGCCCTTTTTACCCTTCTTTTCAGGTCCTCAACGTCTATGGGTTTGGGGATGTAATCATAAGCTCCTCTCTCCCTCGCCTCTATGGGCGACATGAGTGAGAGGTAGGCTGTGATGATGATCACCCGAAGATTGGGATCGATTGACTTCAACAACGGCAGGACTTTGCCCCCGTCCTGTCCTGGTAGTTTGAGATCGAGAATGACCAGATCAAAGGCCGAATTTCTGGCCATCTCCACGCCCTGCTTTCCATCCCCTGCCGCCAGGACATCAAACCCCTCCCTTGAGAGGACCTCGGATAGCATATCACGAATCCCTTCCTCGTCATCGATTACCAGAATCCTTCGTCTCTCTGGAACCTCTGTTGGCATATGATCCTCCATACAGCCTATCCTTCATCATACCACACACCCTTTCTCACTGTCTGACCGGTCTTTAAGGGCTCCTTCTTTCAAACTTCTTTTTGACCGAAAATGTCTGCAGCGGGCATAATCCCTCACATGACGGCTTTCTTTCTCTGTCTCTCCATATACCTTTCCACACTCTCCACAAGCCAGCCTGCTTCCAACTCACCAAGGGGCTTGCCCCGGCACGCAAGAACCCCCTGCGCACGGAGCCTTGGTTCAAGATCTCCACCCTCTGTGTCGTATACTGAGCCCAGGGTGATGATGGCTATGTTCCTGTCCATATTTCGGATTATGCTGATAAAATCGATGACAGGGTCATCTATCATGTCTATATCGAGAAACAACATGTCTACCCGACAGGATTGTAGCGTCTTAATTGTCTCTCTCTCACTCCTTGCAAAACATACAATGTGCCCCCTCCCTTTCAAAAGGGCAACCAGCGGACCCACGCTCTGAGGCTCCCTGCTTATGATCAGAACCGTATACCTCTTCTGCAGTGATACCATCGCCCCCCCTTTCGAGAACGTTGCCCTGTGCTGATTATTAATCTGTAGCAACATCTGTGCCCTCCCACACAAATATCCGAAGGACATTGTCAATGCACTATAATACTGTGATAAATTGTATGTTACACGCGGCGCATTTTGGCCATCAGGGTTCAGAGTTCATATGAGGTTTTGAGAGCATAGGGTGGATATGACAGAATTGTCAGTTAGACAAGAGGGATGGTGGGATAGCTTCTGGTGAGGGTGTATATTGATATGACAAATATGTCATACCGGTGTCGTGAAATGTCAGGGAGGTTATTTATGTATGCGGTGCTGGCGCAGCTTTCTGTAGAGCGTTCTTTCGCTTATGCCCAGGATTTTGGCTGCCCTGGCCCGGTGGCCGCCTGTGCTCTCCAGGACGCGCAGGATGTGATTCTTCTCTATCTCTTTCAGGGAATGCTTTCCGGGCAGGGGCAGTTGTATCGATGGGTTTCGTATCTTTTCAGGGAGATCCTCGGGCAACAGTGTCACTTTGTTGCTGAAGACAGCAGCCCTCTTTATTACGTTCTCAAGCTCACGTACGTTGCCGGGCCAATCGTACGCCATAAGCATGGCCATGGCCTCCTTGGATATCTCCATAGATCCTGGGCCAGGGATGTCTTGCGACCTATCCAGGAAAAAGCGAACCAGCAGTGGAATATCGCTCCGTCTATCCCTGAGGGGTGGAAGGTCGATCCTGGCCACATTCAGTCTGTAGTAAAGGTCTTCCCGGAACGTACCTTCCTTCACCTTCCTCTCTAGATCTTCATTTGTAGCGCTTATGATTCGTATGTCCACCTTTGTCACCTTTGTGCTGCCGACCTTACGGAATTCCCCCTCCTCAATAACCCTCAGGAGCCGGGTTTGAAACGAGGGCGATGTTACTCCGATCTCATCCAGAAAGACTGTGCCCCCGTGCGCCTTTTCAAATATACCCACCTTATCATATAGCGCACCGGTGAAGGCTCCTTTTACGTGGCCATAGAGTTCGCTTTCGAGCAGGTTTTCGTTGAGTGCACCACAATCTACTATGATAAAGGGGCCATCGAAGCGTGGGCTGCTCTCGTGGATGGCACGGGCAACCAGTTCCTTGCCGGTCCCGCTCTCACCGTAAATGAGGACATTGCATTCACTCTCGGACAGCCTCTTGATTGTGTCGTAGATGCTCTGCATCTGTGGGCTCACCCCGATTATCCGGTCAAACGAGTGGCCCTCCACCAGCTTTCGTCTCAGGGCGATGTTTCTGCGATTAAGAAGGTGCTTCTCAGCCACTCTCTTTACAGAGGCACCTAACTCTTCAAGAACTAAGGGTTTGGTCAGATAATCGTAAACATCTGCCTTTAGAGCCTTGATGGCGGATTCTTTGTCGGCATAGGCCGTTATTATGATCACATCGGTCTCCGGGGAGTGTTCTCTTATGAAGGAAACGAGTTCTATTCCGTCCATGCCAGGCATCCTGAGATCTGTTATCACCAGGTCAGGTGCCAGCCGCCCTATCCTCTCCAGGGCCTGGCGTCCATCCTCAGCTGTATCGACGGAGTAGCCCTGTTCAGTCAGATAATCACGGAGCAGTTCACGGGCTCCCCTCTCGTCATCCACAACAAGGAGTCTCAAGTTGTTCGGAGGATCAATCTTCGTCCTTAGCGACATGATCTCGCCTCATAGGTGCATCGTACAGTATTCTGGCTCAATTTCATCCGCAACTCACTATAAATATAGCCCCAAATGGATCGGAAGTCAAGCTTCTTCTGGTAATCCACAATCTTCTTGCCAAGAGGGGAAAAGTTCCTTATTTTATCTGTTGAACTTGGATACAGTTTTGTTATCCTTCCTTTTCTTTGCTTGCCCGTCCCAATCCGGGCTTGAAGATGAAGGATAGATATGTTATTCACCCATAATGAGGGAGGTCTTTTCATGCGCAGGCCATTCTGTTTGGGTCTAATCCTGATACTGTCCACTATCGGCTGTGCCACCTTGAAGGGGCAGAGGATACGGCCTCGTGGACCGGCCACTGTTGAGGAGCTCAAAGGTCCCGGGGTCTTCACCTATAACCCTGTATCGGCCAGTGGAGCGTTTCACATCAACCCTGAGGAGAATTCCGTAACCACGATCCAGGGTGGCGTGAAGCTGACCCTGAAGTTCCTCGGGCCTGATGAGAAGAAGAAGGCCATCCGTGGAAGCGGCGTCTTCCCGGAAGATATATTTGAGGCCGTTCTGGTCACGGTGGAAAACAAGTCAGGATCGAAGGTGCGGCTGCCCCTTTCGGAGGCGGTATTGATCTGTCAGAGTAATCAGTTCAATGTCCTTACATACAGGGAAGCGGTGCTCCTGGCGGCAGGCAGCATGACAAAATACGCCCAGCAGGCTGCCGAGTCCTATCTGAGGGCCGGCCTCAGCCCTACGTATGCCAGACAGATGGTGACCGACCAGAGCTTTCGGGCGATCCACGGCGAAAGCGGGCTCTCCGATTATGACTGGATAGAGGAGCATCCCACGATAACCGTCTTTCCAACCGTGGGCATGTCAAGGATTCTGATGTGGGACGCCCTGAAGGTTCACAGGAAGCTCACCGGAGAGGGTGACGAAAAGGTGAGGGTGATAATACCCGACGTTGCGTTAGAGTTCGATACGGCTGGAAATCCGAGCAAGGTCGCTGACTTCTGGTTTGACTTCAGGGCTGTGAGCGGTGGTAGTAAATGACTTTCCTTAAATGACAAGTCTTCCATCTGGGGGGTCTCAAGCTCCCTTCATAAGCGTATTTGTCGAGAAATCTTCCTCAGTAAAAAACCGACATATCCCTTTCGGGGTCTTCAGGCCGTCTGACAGAGGATATCAGACGGGCGATATTGATAACTTCGGGTTTTGATATGCATATCGGAAAGTTGCCGCTTGAACATCTGGACCGGTTATTGAAGGAGTATTCGGGGGCTGACAGCAGGGTTGTGGTCGGTCCTCAGATAGGTGAGGACGCCACTGTGATCGACTTCGGTAGGACCTATCTGGTGGCGAAGACCGATCCCATAACCTTTGTCACCGATGATATCGGATGGTATGTGATAAACGTGAACGCCAACGATATCGCCACCATGGGCGCTATACCGAAGTGGTTCCTTGCCACGGTGCTTTTGCCTCCGGGGGTTACCGAGGATTTAGTTGAGGAGGTATTCTCCTCCATCCACAGGGCTGCCTCTTCCCTCGGCATCTCGATATGTGGCGGGCACACGGAGGTGACCCATGGGCTTGAGAGGCCTGTGGTGATCGGGCAGATGTTAGGGGAGGTGGAAAGAGATGGGCTGGTACGCTCTTCCGGGGCAAAGGTCGGGGATGAGCTCCTGCTCACAAAGGGCCTGGCGGTGGAGGCGACGTCGATCATAGCCAGGGAAAAGGAGGACGAGCTTTTAGCAAGCTATGGTGGGGAGTTCGTCAAAAGGTGCAGGGATTTCCTGTATGAGCCGGGGATAGGTGTGCTTAAGGAGGCAAGGATTGCCTGCGAATCGGCGAAGGTCCATGCCATGCACGACCCTACTGAAGGAGGGATTGCAACCGGCCTGTATGAACTGGCATATGCATCTGGCGTGGGTTTGGAGATTGACGCTGAGGGTCTTTTCCTCCATGATGAATCCAGACTGCTCTGTGATAGGTTCGGCCTTGACCCCCTGGGCGTCATCTCTTCCGGGGCGTTGCTAATAGTTTTGGATAGCAAAGACGCCCGTCAGGTACGGAACAGGATTGAGAAGGAGGGCATCAGGTGTGATCGGATCGGCAGGGTGCGGGAGAAGACCTTTGGGTTGAGGCTTCGCCAGGGTGAAAGACTAGTCGACCTGCCACGCTTCGAAAGGGACGAGATAACGAAACTGTTTTAAAGGACTGAACACTGTGCGCAGCGAACTGGTAAAACATCGGCGATGGAGGTGTCGCTGTATTTCGTCCGCCACGGTCCTTACATCCGGTGTCACGACGGCAAAGCGAAAACACAGGCGATGGAGGTGTCGCTGAGGATGGCGAGCGGGAAAAGGATCTTATCCTTGACGATAACGGGCCTTTTGGTTTTCCTCACGGGCTTCTCGGCGGACATGGGTTCTGCTTTGGCTGCCAATGAGGCCCTGATCTTGCTTGATTCTCCCGAGAAGGTCTCTATGATCCAGGCCATTGGGCTCATTGAACGTCAAGGAGCCGAGATCCTTCTTGCCTATCCGCCGCATGTGCTGATAGGTCAGGTGCCCCCTGCGGTCAAAGACCGGGGGATAGGTATAGATGCGGTGGTGTCCGTACACTACGACCCAGTGGATACAAGCATCGGGGAGGGATATGGCAGGCTTGCCTCCTGGGGCATTGAGTACTGGAACAGCCGGGCCTCCGCTGTGGCCAGACCGGCCCTTCCCGGGCAGGAGCGCAAGCCACTGCCTCTCCGTGCAGGGCCCCAGGAGACTACCGGGTAAGATGGGACGGCCGGGACAGTCAGGGCTATCAGCTCGCCAATGGGGTTCATCTTTATCAGATGGAAGTGGCTTCGGACTCCGGAAGGGGACTTTTCAACAAGACGCGGAAGATGCTTTTGCTTCGGTGAATAAAACTAGCGATCAAGCCACCTAAGGAGGTGAAGGCCATATGAAGGATAATCGGATAGACCCGCTAAGGAGGATCATTAAGGATCACGAGGATGTCTCAGAATACCTGGAACGCCTTGAAGAAATACTGGGATTGCTGCAGGAACAGGAGGCATGGAACAGGGTCAAACCAATCGAGGACTTTTTCCAGAGGAATTTAATCGATCACTTTGAATTCGAAGAAAGAATGGTCTTCCCTGTTCTCCTGTCGGCACACGCCACACCGGAAACCATAAAATTGATTTTGGAATTGCAGAAGGAACACGGAATCATATTGAAAGAGTTGGAGGAATTCCGAAGGATAGTTTCTGAAAATGTCTCTCCCCTTGACAAGGAGACGAACGTAAGGCAGAACCTCGTGGGCAGAGAGATAATGGAGAGCCTTTTAGCGCATGCATCGAAAGAGGACGATGAATTGTTGCCAATATTAAAAAAAGCAGGCAGCTTTTTGAGGGGTAGGATACCACTTAGATTTTCAGTTTCGGGCGGACGGAGGAGCAATCTAAGCCCATCGAGTTCGGATCGCCAGTCATGCTGATGAAGAAGCTTAGGCAAGATCCCCCAATTGCACTGCAGGATATGCCCTTAGCCTGTCGATGACAATCCTCTGGAT
>DTYK01000009.1 GCA_012961925.1 Candidatus Latescibacterota bacterium | reverse complement strand
GGGAATCGGCCTGACACAAGGCCCACCATAAACACAACCTTGAATTCCAGCCCTTTAGCCTTATGAACGGTCAGAACGTTCACCGCATCGGTGTCCTCATCGGCCTCGGCTACTGGAGGATTATCTCCGGCCTCAACCAGCATATCCAGATAGCTCACGAATCGGGGCACCCTGTCGGGATCGATCAGTTTGCCGACATTCCTCACCACTTCAAAGAACCTGGCGATGTTCCTCACCTTCTCCTCGTTCTCCCTTGATGGGTGAGAGGTCAGGTTCTGGAGATAACCGGTATCCATGATGAAATCGTACAGAAGCTCGCCAGTGGGTTTTTTAACGGAGCTTGTCACATAGCGTTCGATATCGGCCAGGACCCTGCTGATGGTCTCCCGACTGCTCGGGGAGATCCGTTCCAATTCGGGGGTATCCTCCAAGTTTATAAATGTGTCGTACAGACTTTTGTTCTTTCCGTTGGCCACGTTCATACACCTGACCAGATCTATCGGGTTAAACCTATAGATCTCCGAACTTGCCAGATAGTAGAGGCTAACCGAATCCTGAAAGTCGGCGATAACTCGTAGAAAAGCCATTAAAAGCCTTATCTCCTCCCTGTCGTAGAGGCCTTGGTTTCCCGTGAACCTCCAGGGTATCCCCCTCATGTTGAGGGATCTCAGGAATGAATCTGCGTCGTTATTGGATCTGACGAGGATGGCAAAGTCCCTGTAGGTGTGAGTGCCGGCCTTCACCTTCTCGTTGATCAATTTGGCCACCCCGTCCGCCTCGCTGGAAAGGGTATCGTAATAGAGGAGCTTAACAGGAGTTCCACCGTCCTTCCGAGCGATAAGCCGCTTGTCTATGTTGTTCTTTATCTCCAGCCTTTCCGGATTGTTATATCTGATGAGGCGATAAGCAGTATCCAAGAGCACCTGATGGGACCTGTAGTTCCTGGTCAGCACGATCTGTTTCGCCCGTGGGTATTGTTCCATGAAGCCCAGTATATTGCTGATGGCGGCCCCACGGAATTTATAGATGGACTGGTCATCATCCCCTACAACCGTGATATTGCCGTCCGGGCCGGCCAGGAGTTTCACCAGTTGAAATTGGGAGTAATTCGTATCCTGGAACTCATCAACAAGGATATATCTGAACCGCTGCCGGTACTTTTTCAGTACCTCCGGATGTTCGCGGAAGAGTTTCAGCACATAGCTTACCTGATCGCCAAAGTCAATCCTCCCGTTCTTTGCCAGGAGCTCCTGATACTTCTGGTAGCAGAGGGCTATCTCGACCTGTCGTGAGGCATAGGCCTTAAGCTCAGGATCTTCCCCTGCCGTTGCCTCCAGCGTCCGGGCCCAGGCCAGATATTCATCAGGCCCCACATCTTCGTCCTTTGCTCGGTTGAAGAGGTTAACCATCGCTTCTATGTACCTGGTGGGATTCCCCAGGGGACGGTAGTAGGAGAGCGGAAACTCAAACAGATGCTCACGGAAGAAGATGATCTGTTCGGGTTCGGTGAGGACCTGGAGGTCTGAGCTGAGACCAAGTTCCAGGGCCTCTTCCTTCAGGATCCTATCTCCGAAGGCATGGAAGGTCGATATCCACACCTCCATATAACCATAGGGGACGAGGAGATCCACCCTCTCCTCCATCTCCGCTGCCGCCTTTTCAGTGAAGGTGAGCGCAAGGATCTCCTCTGGCCTGGCTCGTTTGGACGCGATCAGATGGGCGATCCTGTGGGTGGTCACCAAGGTCTTACCCGTGCCTGCCCCGGCGATTATTAGAAGAGGCCCTTCACCGTGGAGCACAGCCTCCCTCTGTTGCTCATTCAATCCCTCAAGGATCCTCTCCTCCGAGCTCTTCAGGGCCTCGGAAATCCGCTCGTCCTCTCGATTCAGGTTCATCTGCTGGTTCCCTCCTGCCCTTCCATCCGGATGATACGGATGGGGAAAGGTATCTCGATACCCTCCTGTTTGAAGCGCTTGAATATCCTCTTCCTCAACTGGTGCTGGACAGGGTACAGGTCGGCAAAATCCCTCACATAACAGAAGAGGGTGAAATCGAGCGAGAAATCCCCGAAACCAGGCATGAATATGACATACGGCTCTTCCTCCCCCACCAACCCCTTCACCTCGCCGACCGCCTTTTTCGTCTCGTCGACGAGCACCTTCTCAACCACCTCCGGGTCGCTCTCATAGCTCACGCCCACCGGTATGGAGAGGCGGACCTTCTGGTCGGCAAAGTGGTAATTGATAATGATGCTCTGGGCCAATTTCGAATTGGGCACGATGACTATATTGTTGGAGAGCATCTTTATAGTGACATTCCTCCAGCCTATGTCGGTCACATAACCCTCTTCTCCGCTTTCAAGTTTGATGTAGTCGCCCACCTTGACCTGTTTTGCGAGGGTTATATGGAGACCCGCAAAGAGGTTAGAGAGGGTATCCTGCAGTGCAAGGGCCACGGCAAGACCTCCGATCCCTAAGGCGGTGATTATCGGAGTGATGGAGATCCCCAGCCCATTGAACAGGATCAGTACCCCTATGCACAGGATGACTATCCTGATCATGTTCTGGGTGAGGGAGGTTACCGGCATCGCCTTTTCTATCTTCTCGGCGCTAAGTTTAAAGGCGTTTACCGAGATCTTCGCAATCACGAGGGTCACGGAAAGGATCGCCAGGGCAAGGAGGAGTTTGTCGGCGAAATCCAAAAAGGCTTGGGAAAGTCCCCATGCCCTGAGAGCGAGATAAAGGCCGACCATGATTGCCCAGGGGATGATCCAAGGCCGGACTGCCTGGATTATAACCTCGTCCCCTCTCCACCTTGTCCGCCTAGCAAATTTCGCCAGCCGGTTAAAGATCACCCTTCTTGCAAACAGCCCGATGAACCAGGATAAAAGGATGACCAGGAGACCCTCTATCCACCTTCTGGCAAGCAATTCCCTTAAGAAGTCCATCCCGCTTCCCCCTCCGTTAGCAAAGAACCATAGACTGGGGTTAACTTATGTTCCTTCACCCCGGCTGCGGAGTCTTGTCACTCCCATCCATTATACATCTACCCCGAATAGGGGAAGATTTTACCAGGGTTCAGGATGTTGTTCGGATCGAAGGTCTTCTTTATCCCCCTCATAAGTTCTATCTGTGGATCGTCCAATGCCAGGGGGAGGTAGTCCCTCTTGACGATGCCTATTCCGTGCTCCCCGGAGAGCATACCTCCGAGGGATATTGCCGTCTCAAACACACCTTTCAAGGCCTTCGGCAGGGCGCTACTCCACTCTTCGTCAGGCATATCCCTTTTGAGGATGTTCACATGGACGTTACCGTCCCCTGCATGGCCGAAGTTGACGATAGAGATGGAGTATCTCTCGGATGTCTCCCTTATACCTTTGAGCAGGGCCGGTATCTGACTCCTTGGGACGACCACGTCTTCTTTGACTATGACCGGACTCATATGTTCAAGCGCCTCTGTGATGGCACGTCTGGCCTCCCACAGTCTCTCCTGGGATGTGCTGCTGTCCGCCACGAGTACGTCGGCCGCCCCGTTGTCCAGGCAGATCTCGCCCACTGTTTCATATTCCGACTCCACATCCTCTTTCCGGTTTCCGTCTACTTCTATCAACAGGTGGGCCTCTGCATTATCGAAGGGTACCTGTTTGCCGAGAAACCTCTCAGACGCCTTGATCGCCTCCTTCTCCATGAACTCTATCGTAGTCGGGACCACCCTGTTCCGGATTATCTCGGATACGGTTGCTGCTGCAGAGTCCAGGTCGTTAAAGGGGACCAGGAGGTCCACCTTCAGCTTGGGCAATAGCAGCAACCTGAAGGTTATCTCGGTTATGACCGCCAGTGTCCCTTCTGAGCCTATGAGCAGGTCCATAAGGTTGTAGCCGGTAGCATTTTTGACGATCTTGCCCCCCATTCTTATCACCTCTCCTGAGGGGAGTACTGCCTCTAATCCACAGACATAGTCCTTTGTAACCCCGTATTTTACAGCCCTGGGCCCGCCTGCACCTTCTGCTATGTTCCCGCCAATACTGCAACTGTCGAGGCTTGCAGGGTCGGGGGGGTAGAAGAGGCCATGGCGTTCCACCTCCCTCTGGAGGTTGCCGGTGATCAGGCCGGGCTGCACGGTCACCATTAGATTGTCGGTATCGATCTCTAAGATCCTGTCCATCTTCTCCAGGGAGAGGAGGATCCCACCGAAGAGGGGTACTGCCCCGCCGCTTAGGCCTGTGCCACCGCCTCTTGGTGTGACGGGGATCTTCTCCTCATTGGCGAGGGTGAGTATCTTCGCCACCTGGGCCGTGTCGGTCGCTTTCACTACCACTTCAGGAAGATATTTCAGACCTGTGGTCTCATCGTGGGAGTACGTCTCCCTGTCTTCGTCTGCAACGGAGACATTGCTGTCTCCCACTATATCCCTCAGCCTCCCTACGATTTCGTCGTCTACGCTCTTATACATCCATTTCGCTCCTGCTGTTTCGGTTCAGACGGAAGCAACCGGTTTCGCTGACTGGGCTCATATAATTCCTGGGTCATGATTTCCTTTGCCTCAAAACTTTAATACCGGTCCAAGAGGGCTACTTTTGGGGTACAGTTCTGCTATACAAATCACGCCTGTTTTTGGTGCTTATATACCTTTCGTCCTTAGGACCTCCAAGGCTTTTGCAATTTCTGATTGTTGTCCTTCGATCAAGCCTATCAATTCTTCGGGGGTTTTTGAATCAACCTTCTCTTTTTGATTAGGGTTAACTGCTTTGAGGTCGTAGTCTTTTGCCTGGATCTCTTCCACCGGCACGCGCCAGGAACGCTCGCTGATATCCTTTTCAGGGAGAAGTTCAAAGAACCCTTCAAAGTGCTCCACTGTAAGTGGTTGATTTTTGGTTACATTGAGGTCGGACAAATCGTAATACCAT
>DTYK01000008.1 GCA_012961925.1 Candidatus Latescibacterota bacterium | reverse complement strand
CTTCTATAAATAGTTCTAGTCTACAGTCTCGGCTACAAAAGTTTTAGTAACTTTTCCTCCAAAACGGTAGATACCCTCCTCTAGGCTAATATAGAGTTCATCTTGTGAAGTGGGAATTGTTTTTACTAAATCATTTAACAAGCCTTGCATATGACATCGTACAAAACATGCAACCATTCCTGTACCACACGCCAAGGTTTCGTCCTCTACACCTCTCTCATAGGTACGAACATAGAGAGTATCTTGCATCGGTTTACAGATATTGACATTACAGTTGTATTTATGTCGTAATCGTCTCATCTGCTCTGTATCAAATAGATCTAAGTTGTCACGAATAGATACCAAATGAGGAACACCTGTGTTTAGTAGCCACCACTCTTCTCCATCTTCTATAATTTTTTTATCAATAATATCAGGTGTTGTCATATCACTAACTACATAAAGTCCATTGACCGTAGCTTTAATCACACCTGCCCCTGTCAAAAACTCTGCTCTACCCTCAGGAGAGATACCTCCGTAATGTTGATCGAACGGCCCCTTCGGTTGACCAACACATTAGGGAAATTCGACATATTCGCAAACGTTAGGGGGGGAGGTCTATCTGGGCAGGCAGGCGCCATATGCCTTGCCATTGCTAAGGCCCTTCTAACTTCCGACGAAAACCTTAAAAAGCCACTAAGGTCGGCAGGATTTCTAACCAGAGACACAAGAATGAAGGAGAGAAAGAAATATGGATTGGCAGGCGCCAGAAAGAAATATCAGCATTCAAAGAGATGATAATATAGGACCGGTCACAATGAAGGAACTTCTCGAGGCAGGCGTCCATTTCGGTCACCAGACCAGAAGATGGAATCCGAAGATGAGGGAGTTCATCTTCACCGAAAGGAATGGGATCTACATCATTGATCTCCAGAAGACACTTGATAAGATCGCTGAGGCTTGTGAAGCCGTACGTTGGGTTGCGGAAAGAGGAGAATTCGTCCTTTTCGTGGGAACAAAACGGCAGGCGAGCGATCTGATCAGAGAAGAGGCGATACGCTGCGGGGCTTTCTATGTCACAGAGCGTTGGCTCGGAGGATTGCTCACAAATTTCGAGACGATCCGACGTAATGTAAGACGGCTGGAAGAGCTGGACCGGATGAGCCAAGATGGTACATACGAGAAGATAACAAAAAAGGAGGCCCTTCGACTGGAGAAAGAGAGAAACAGACTCGAGAGGCTCCTGGGTGGAATCAGAAATATGGATCGTCTGCCTGGCCTCCTTTACATCACCGACACAAAGAAGGAGAGGATCGCTGTTTTGGAGGCTAACAGGCTCGAAATCCCTGTCGTAGCCATACTGGATACCAACTGTGATCCAGATCTCATAGATTATCCTATTCCGGGTAACGACGACGCAACCCGTTCAATCAAATTGATCACTAAGCTCATAGCTGATGCTGTGATCGAAGGCCGGGAGAACCTTGAAGCCGAGATTGCTGCTCAGAAGGCCCAATCCCAATAAAGATGTACATTACCTCAATCGGTGATTCTCCTCTTGGTGGCTAACTTAAAGTGGGGTACCTGTCACTGCTACGTTAGCCGTTGAACATATGGCATTCGAAGAATCGTCAATTGAATTCTCTGTTGCCTTTGTGCCTCTTCGTGGTGATAAGCTTAACGTAATAGTAATATAGATCCATATGGAAACTAAAGGAGAATGGTAGATGGCAGTCACAGCTGAAAAAGTAAAAGAATTGAGAAACAAGACCGGTGCTGGAGTAATGGACTGTAAACGTGCACTTGAAGCCTCCGGCGGTGACTTAGAAAAGGCAACCGATTATCTCCGAAAAAAGGGGATCTCAGTGGCTCAGCAGAGGGCGAACCGGGAGACAAAGGAGGGTGTGGTAACATCCTACATACATCCTGGTAGTAAGCTGGGCGTTTTATTAGAGATCAACTGTGAGACCGACTTCGTTGCACGAACCGAAGGATTTCAGAGCCTGGCTAAGGATATGGCCATGCAGATTGCTGCCACTAACCCCCTTGCAATCAACAGGGAGGCCCTCACTCCTGAGGTCATTGAACGAGAGAGGCAGATCTATGTAGAACAGGCTAAGAACCAGGGTAAACCTGAGAAGGTGATCGAAAGGATCGTTGACGGTAAGATGGAGAAGTTCTTCCAGCAGGTATGTCTGTTGGAACAGCCCTTCATAAAAAACCCCGACATAACGGTTAGCGAGCTGTTGACCCAGTTTATCGCCAAGGTGGGCGAAAACATAACCATCAGAAGATTCACCCGATATAGGCTTGGAGAGGGAAAATAGATAGGGAGAAATTTAGTGCCTCCACCCAAATACAAAAGGATCCTGCTCAAGCTGAGCGGGGAAGTGCTGGCAGGAGAGCTTACTTACGGCATAAGTCCTAAAATAGTCAGTGATATTGCCCAGGAGATCGGTAGGGTTCGGGAAAAAGGCGTTGAAATAGCGGTTGTTGTCGGGGGTGGGAATATCTTCCGCGGCCTAGCCGCCACAGCCGAAGGAATGGACAGGGTCTCTGCAGACTATATGGGGATGCTCGCGACTGTCATAAATTCCCTTGCATTACAGGACGCCATGGAGAGGATGGGGACGCATACTCGGGTTCAGACGGCCATTGATATGGCAAAGATAGCAGAACCTTTCATCCGTCGGCGAGCTGTGCGCCATCTGGAGAAGGGAAGGGTAGTGCTCTTCGCAGCAGGTACAGGTAGCCCTTACTTTACAACGGACACTGCTGCTTCATTGAGGGCTATAGAGATCGGAGCGGAGGTAATTCTGAAAGGGACCAAGGTTGATGGTGTTTATGATGCTGACCCGAAGATAAATCCCTCTGCCCGGAAGTATGAGCGTCTACGGTACATAGATGCTCTCAACCAGGGGCTGAAAGTGATGGACGCCACTGCTATCTCCCTCTGTATGGATAACAAGCTGCCGATCCTGGTGTTCAATGTGACAAAGAAGGGCAACCTGATGAAAGCGGTTATGGGCGACCCGATTGGAACGTTAGTGGAGGAAGGGCTATGAGCGACGAGATCAGCTCGATAGCAAGGTCGAAGATGGAAAAGGCTGTTGAGGCATTCCGGCAGCAACTGGCTTCGCTCAGGACAGGAAAAGCGAGCATAGCATTGTTAGACAGGATCCGAGTCGATTACTATGGGTCCTCCCTGCCCTTGAACCAGGTTGCGAGTGTGGGCACACCGGAGACAAGATTGATCACAATACAGCCGTGGGATCAGAGCTTGATCCCGAAGATAGAAAAGGCCATCCTTGCCTCAGATCTTGGCCTCACTCCATCGAACGATGGAAGTATCATCAGGCTTCAAATACCTCCTCTGACAGAGGAGAGGAGAAGAGAACTGGTACGGGTAGTAAAAAGGATGGCCGAAGACGGAAGAGTAGCGGTGCGCAACGTAAGGCGTGAGGTCAACGAGATCATCAAAGAACGTGAGAAGGAAGGAGAATGCTCAGAGGACGAAAGCCACCGCCTCATGAAACAGATCCAACACCTGACAGATGAATATATCGGGAGGATAGATACTCTTCTTGAAGCAAAAAAAGAGGAGATCCTGAAAGTGTAGCCCCTCATCGGACCATGGTCCCATCTCGGCTAATGGGAGTGGGGTAATAGTACACTGGCTGCCGAATAAACTCCATATTCTTCATTCCCCTGCAGTCCATCCTCCATTCTATTCCCACCCCTAACCGCCAAGTTGCCACATGGCGCACCTGGATGACTTTTCTGTTTTAACCTCCATCTGGTGCCCGAGGGGTTTGAGCCCTGCCGCCAGGTAGATCAAATCGGCCAGCCCCGCTTGCGACCTGTTACCGTTAAAAAGGGCCTTCCTCAGATCCACCTCCACATCCGAGTACAGACAAGGTCTGAGCCTTCCATTACAGCTCAGCCTCAGCCGATTACAATCCTCGCAGAACGGGGAAGAGACGGGGTTTATAAAGCCAATAACTCCTTTAGCGCCGGCCAATCGATAAGGGCGGGCAGGGCTATTTGAGGTTCCTTCCAAAGGCAATAGTCTACCTAAGCTCTTGCAACGTCTTTTCACCTCGTCGCCCGGGAGAAACCTCTCAGGCCTCCAGAACTCTTTATTCCCCAATGGCATAAGTTCTATGAACCGTACGTGCAGCGGCCTATCAAGGGTCAGCCTGACAAGATCTTCAATCTCGTCGTCGTTAATCCCTCTTACGACTACGGCGTTGATCTTGACAGGCGTCAGTCCCACATCCACTGCCCTATCAAGACCCTCTAACACCTGGGGTAATGCATCGCATCCGGTTAAGAACCTGTACTTTGATGGGTCAAGTGTATCCAGGCTTATGTTAACTCGATGTAGTCCGGCCCGGGCAAGATCACGAGCGTAGTGCCTTAACAGAACCCCATTTGTAGTGAGAGACAGGTCGGCAACCCTCTTAAGTGCAGCCAGTCTTTCGACAAGCTGAACCAGTCCTTTCCTTAACAGAGGTTCCCCTCCGGTGATTTTGATCTTCTTAATACCGAGGTCCAACGCTGTCCGTACAATCCTCTCAATCTGATCAAAACCTAGGAGGTCATCTCTCCCCCTGGCATCCGGTCCACGCTCCGGCATGCAGTATAGACAGCGTAGGTTACATCTATCGGTCACAGAGATGCGTAAGTAGTCTATTGTGCGGTGGTAACGATCCCTTAATGTATAATTTAATTCGCCCATGGTTTTGCCCGCACATGATCCTACATTATACCTTTAAAGGTTATCGACTGACGATCCTGAAATCCCTATGTATCTCGCCTACAAGTATATCCTTCATACCAGAGGATACGTATGCCTTTCCGTCGGCACTTACCACGAGCCCTTCCACATCCTGCATATCTTCTATGAGCTTCAAGCCCCTCTCCGGTCCGAGGACAAAAACTGCCGTCGCCAATGCATCAGCAGTTGTGCAATCAGGAGCTATCACGGTCACGCTCATGGGGATATCCTGAACGGGTCTGCCTGTCTTCGGGTTAATTATATGTGAATAGCGTTTGCCCTCCAGCGTGAAATAGCGTTGATAGTCGCCAGAAGTGGCCACCGCCCTATCCCGGAGGGATAGTATTGCCAGAAAGCTGTCATCTCTCCGGGGATGCTGGATCCCAATCCTCCATTTCCCCCTTCTGGGTCCCTTTCCCAACGCATAGATATCCCCACCCCCATTCACCAGGGCCCGTTTTATCCCTCCTTTTCTTAGCACATCTATGGCCTTATCGATCGCATAGCCTTTTGCGATCCCACCCAGATCTACCTGCATCCCCTTGCGCTTGAGGGAAATCTCAGCCTGATTAATAACGATGTCGTGATAATTCACCAGCCTTCTGGCCCTCTCCAGGTCTGCTTTTTCGGGCAACTTCTTATTCTGTTTTGCCATCCTCCACAGATTCGCAAGTGGTCTTATGGTAACATCAAAGGCCCCAGCACTGAGTCTGGAGAATTCAATTGACCGTAGGATAACCTCTGCCGTTTCCCGAGAGGCGTTTATCCTGCCCTGACGGTTCAGTATGGATACCTCGCTTTTCTCACTGTAAACGTTCATCAGGCTGTCTATGCGTCCGACCATATTAAAGGCTTGTTGGACAAGCTCTCCGCCAACCTTTTTATCCGGATACATTATAGTTATCTCGACAAAGGTGCCCATATGAAACTCAGTGAACTTCAGGGTCTTCTCGCTGGCGCAACTTCCGATAAAGACCAGACCCAGCAGAAGCAGGACCCTGAGCTTGATATTGTGTCTCATTTGTGGCGTGGCCTCCTTTCTTTTTTAGACAATTATAGTTCAGTATCTTCTAAAAAGCAAGGGAAAAGTGATCCTCTCTGACCCAGGGGAGTGAGGTTGGATTCAGGAAACTCAAGGATTATCCGCTAAAATGCTTGACTTTTTCCTCTCAGAAGCCTATTTTAATCGATGAGGGAGACATGGCAAGGAACAGCGAACAAAGAATCTACAAGTAAAAGGAGGAGGCTGATGCGTAAGGCAAAGATCGGGATTCTGACCTTTTCGGATGGTAGGAAGTTCGTCCACGAAGAGTTGAAGTCCATGAACCAGCGATTTCTGGATAGGGTCGTCTCCACCCTTGAGGGGACCGGAGAAGTGGAGGTGGTGACCGGAGACCAGATCATCTGGACCCCTTTGCTTGCTAAACAGCAGGCTCAAAAGATGAGGGCCCAGGATGTTGACGGTACGATCTTCAATTTCTCCATCTGGTCCTTCCCCCATCTTGCGGCAATTGCGGCCGAGAACGGACAACCGCCTTATCTTATGCTCTCAAATCTCAACCCTTCGTACCCGGGCCTTGTGGGGATGATGGCCTCGGCCGGGAGTCTCGATCAGCTCGGCATACGGAACTGGAGGGTATGGGGAGACATCGCTGAAGACCAACATCTTCTCAGGAGGGTCCTAGCGTTCTGCAGGGCTGCCAGGGTGGTCAATACTCTGAGAGGGCAGACCTATGG
Source organism: Candidatus Latescibacterota bacterium (assembly GCA_012961925.1). Classification (GTDB taxonomy): domain Bacteria; phylum Latescibacterota; class MVCY01; order MVCY01; family DTYK01; genus DTYK01. The sequence continues at coordinate 5,107 of DTYK01000008.1, read as the reverse complement.
GCTGATCGGTGGACGTAGCCTTGGGATGTATACGGCTGTATCCGATCTCAGACAGTGGCAGCACATCTTCGGCGTTGATGTGGAACATGTTGACCAGCTTGAGATAGTCAGATTGGCAGAGGAGGTGTCAGAGACGGAGGCGGAGAAGGGTCTCCGATGGCTGGAGGATAACATAGGGAAGATCCATTATGATGGCAAGAAACTGACTCCGGAGAAACTGAAATATCAAGTGAGATGCTATGAGGCGACAAAGAGGATCATCGCCGAGAAGGGACTCGATTTTGTCGGGATCAAGTGTCAGCCGGAGCTCTCGGACAATTACGTCACCCAGTGCCTGAGCGCCGCTTTTTTGAATGACCCTTATGACTGGGATGGTGAACACGACCCGATCGTCTGTGCGTGCGAGGTGGACATGGACGGGGCACTGACCATGCAGATATTGAAGTTGCTGTCAGGCGACCCCGTTCTATTTATGGACTTCCGTCACTATGATGAGAAAGAGAACATCTATGTCTTCTGTAACTGTGGATCCCAGGCCACCTATTACGCCGGAAGATCAAAAGACCCCGGAGGGAATTTGAAAGGCGTCCATTTCTATCCTCAGATCCTTTACTATCCAGCAGGGGGGGCCACCGTACAGTATGTTGGCAGGGCGGGGGAGGTCACCCTTGCCCGTCTGGCAAGGTCCAACGGACAGTACTGGATGGCCATCATGCCTGGGGAGTTTGTGGAGTATCCCCGCTCCAAATGTGAACCTACAACAAAGGAGTGGCCTCACTGTTTCACCCGCCTGTGTGTCTCCCCGGAGAGACTAATCTCTGAATATGGCTCTAACCACACCCATGGCGTCTACGGCAACTGGACCGATGAGCTGGCACTGATCTGCGAGATGCTCGGCATCGGATCCACGGTGTATGCTTAACGGGTCTGCCAGACGTACTGAGGATCAAAAAATGGGGGTGTATTATGGAACTGAGAACGGTCAGGATTGATAAACCTGAGGGGATGAATATGATCCTTGGCCAGGCCCATTTCATTAAAACGGTTGAGGACCTTCATGAGGCGTTGGTCTCGACGGTCCCGGGTATCAGATTCGGGCTGGCGTTCTGTGAATCATCGGGACCCTGTCTGGTGAGATACAGCGGAAACGATGAGAGACTGATCGGGCTGGCCAGGAAGAACGCCTTAAACCTTGCTGCAGGCCATTCTTTCGTGATATTCATCGAAGATGCGTTTCCTATCAACCTCTTAAGGTCGATAATGGCCGTCCCGGAGGTCTGTCATATCTTCTGCGCAACTGCCAACCCGGTGGAGGTGGTGATTGCAGAGACGGAGCAGGGGCGTGGTATCCTTGGGGTCATAGATGGCTTTAAGGCAAAAGGGATTGAGTCCGACGAGGATATAAAGGACAGGAGAGACTTCTTAAGAAAGCTCGGCTACAAGTTTTGACCTGGGCGGACAGCCGGGCTTCCGTTTTATAATCAAATTGCTAACAAAGATAAGGAGAATATTTAAATGGAGAGAGATTTAAAGAAAGGACTTACTTTTTTGGATGTTTTCTGTGTGGCAACTGGGGCAATGATCAGTTCAGGGTTATTCATTCTGCCCGGATTAGCTTTTGATAAAGCAGGTCCAGCAGTTATCCTATCTTATTTAATAGCAGGAATATTTTGTATCCCTACCCTTTTAAGTATGGCAGAATTAACTACTGCGATGCCTAAGGCAGGAGGAGACTATTTCTATATTATGAGGGGATTTGGCCCTCTTTTAGGGACTGTAGCCGGTTTTTCTACCTGGCTTTCTTTGAGTTTAAAAGGCGCTTTTGCTTTAATAGGTATGGGTGCTTACTTAAGTATAATAACTCATCTCCCTTTAAATATTATTGCTCTGTTTTGTTGTTTATCTTTTATCGTCCTGAATTTAATAGGTGTAAAAGAAGCGGGAAGATTTCAGGTATTTTTAGTGTTAGGCCTTTTAGGTATACTTCTTGGTTATGTTCTCTGGGGGATGAAAACAGTTAATCCTGTAAATTTTTCTCCATTTTTTACCAGAGGATTAGGCCCTATGTTTGCTACGGCAAGTTTTGTCTTTATCTCTTACGGAGGTTTGACCAAAGTAGCCGCTTTAGCCGAGGAGACAAAAAATCCCGGTAAAAACTTACCCTTAGGGATGATTCTTTCTCTTATTGTAACCTCTATTTTCTATGCTTTAGTTATTTTTGTAACTATAGGCATTTTAAATCCCGAAAGGTTAAAAGAGACTCTTACCCCTATATCTGATGGAGCAGGAGTTTTTGGGGGTGATGTTTTGAAGATGATAATAAGCGTAGGAGCATTTTTAGCTTTTATCTCTACCGCAAATTCAGGGATTATGACCGCTTCAAGGTATCCTCTGGGCATGAGCAGAGATAAACTTCTGCCTGCAGGTTTCCAAAAAATAAGTTCTAAGTTTAAGACCCCATATATTTCCATCCTCTTTACCGGTTTTTTTATGATTGTGGCTATTTTGTTTTTAAGGTTAGAATTATTGGTTAAAGTTGCCTCCAGCGTTCTAATTTTACTTTATATCTTTGCTAATCTTACCCTTATTTTATTTAGAGAAAGCAAAATTTCGAGTTTCAGACCAAAATTCTACTCTCCCTTCTATCCCTATCTGCAGATCTTAGGTATATTAGGAGGATTTTTTCTTTTGATAGAGATGGGAACATTTATTATTTTCTTAACCACGGCTTTTCTTCTATTAGGAATTATCTGGTATAAGCTCTATGCACAAAAAAGAGCGACTCAAGATTCTGCGCTGATTTATGTTTTAGAGAGATTAATCGCAAAGGATAAAGAATTAGTCTCAGATAATCTTCTTACTGAATTAAAGGATATCGTTGTTCAGAGAGATGAAGTTATAAAAGACAAATTTCATGAACTGATTGAGGAAAGCAAAGTTTTAGATATAGAGATGCCTCTTAAAATGGAGGATTTCTTTAAAGAGGTCTCAGATATTTTAAGCACAGAACTCAATTTAGCATCGCAAGAGTTATTTAGAAAATTTGTAGCGAGAGAAAAGGAGTCGACCACGGTAATAAGGAAAGGCCTGGCCATTCCCCATATTGTTATTGAGGGCAAAAACATCTTTAAGATTGCAATGGCTCGGGCAAAAGCAGGGATTATTTTCCCTGAGGATAAATTGGCTCATATTATATTTATCCTTGTAGGTTCTTCTGATGAACGTAATCTTCATTTAAAGGTTTTAGCCGCCATAGCCCAGATTACCCAGATTCCTGAATTTGATAAGAGGTGGTTTGAGGCAACCAATAAAGAAGAGTTAAAAAATATTGTGCTTTTGGCTGAGAGGAGAAGAGGTTAAAAATGCTCAGATGGAATCCCAAAGGAGATTATCCCCAGATAGATAATACTGCATATTTGACCCTACAGCAGTAATCATTAGTAAGGGGGAAATTAGGCAAAAATGTATTTGTTGGGCCCGGAGTAGTTATCAGAACACAAAGCCTTGTCAGGGTGAAGGGATAAGAAAGGAGGATGCGATGCCCAGGTTGTTCGGTTGTGAGTTTTCACGAAGAGAGCTGATGCGAAGGATCGGTGACATCTCCCAGGTAGGGGGTGTTAAGAGATATGAGTTGATCGATGGCAACGAGAAAGGGGTGGAGGCTGTAGATTTCAGGACAGGTACTGGATTCAGCTTCACAGTGCTACCAGGTAGGGGGATGGACATCTCCTATGCCGAATACAGGGGGCTACCCCTTTGCTGGCGGTCAGCAACAGGGGATGTTGCTTCTTCTTTCTTTGAGCCGGAAGGGCTTGGCTGGCTGAGAAGTTTCTTCGGCGGGCTACTGACAACCTGCGGGCTCACCTATCTGGGCGAACCATGTAGGGATGAAGGTCTTGAACTCGGCCTGCATGGCAGGGCCTCCAACATACCGGCCCGGCATGTATGTGTCAGCGGGCAATGGGAGGGAGAGGAGTACATGATGGTGGCCCAGGGGGTGATAAGGGAGGCCGCCGTCTTTGGCGAGAACATATCCCTTACGCGCAGGATATCCACCAGCCTGGGAGAAAACAGGCTTTTCATCGAAGATGTCGTTGAGAACCTGGGATTTGAGAGGACACCGCACATGATCCTGTATCACATCAACGCAGGGTATCCCGTGGTGGACGAAGGCTCAGAACTCCTTTGCCCTGTAAGGTCCTACAAACCAAGGGATAAAGAGGCTGAGATTGAACAAGAGCAGTATAACCTCTTCCTGCCCCCCGTCCCGGGTTTCAAAGAACGGGTCTACTACCTCAATCTCAAAGCGGATAAAGAAGGATATACGTATGCAGGGATCGTCAACAGAGGATTCGATGACGGGGAAGGCTTTGGTTTCTACGTCAGGTACAGAAGGGATCAATTGCCCTGGCTGGTGGAGTGGAAGATGAACGGCGAAGGCTGTTATGTGGTCGGTATAGAACCGGCTAACTGTTGGGTGGAAGGGAGGGCAAAGCTGCGTGAAACGGGACAATTACCCTTCCTTGAGCCTGGTGAAACCCGTGAATATGAGCTGGAGATAGGGCTTCTAACCACGAAAGAAGAGGTGGAGGAGTTCGAAAGGAGAGTTGCGGATATCAAAGTAACCTAAAGTTAGAGATGCCCCAAAAGTTTTAAACCCAGATCCAGAAAATTGAATGGCCAAAAAGTTTCAGGATTGTCTCCTTTGTACAATTGAGTTTGACGAAAAACTTTGAAATAGGGACATCCCCGAGACCTTCAAGTTAATCATTCGGTGTAGAATAGAATGAAGTGCCCTTAAGCCTGAACCGCTAAGACCGTCCGGCGAACGGAGCGGCCGCCCTTCCGCTCCTCTGACCGAAGGGAGGGCAAGTTGGAGTTAAGCTTTTAGGCTTTCATCCTCAGATCTATAGACTCAACGGTTTGTCTTGCCCAGGATGAAATGCTAAGGCATTAATTCTGCATACGCGTTGCCGCCTTGGAGCCATTGCGCTTCTGGAACAACAAATTGTTTTGTGTTTTGGATTCGGTCCCAAAATAGAGGTCGCGACCTCTAGCATAGCAGGGTTGCCACAAATATCCTGAAAGGGACTCCTAAGAGTGTCTT
>DTYK01000007.1 GCA_012961925.1 Candidatus Latescibacterota bacterium | reverse complement strand
TAGAGGTATCCACATCCCGTGGCAAAACCTCCGATTTTGCAGGGACAAGCAACACGTCGTCAAAAGTGAATCCTTCTTTTACAATCCTCTCCATTTTTTCACCTCTCGAACTTTAGGTCAATTCCCCCGGTGCTCCAGCGGGCTCTGACAGCCACTATGTCGGGGAAAAAGCTCACCCGTTCAGCCGGCACAAACGGATCTACCCGGCCATAATCGAGCCTGCCATTTCCATTCGCATCCCGAAAGGCCCAAACACGGTATCTACCGGGGAGGATCCCTTTGGTTGAGTAATGTCCTTGATTCAGAAGGAGAAGATCGTGAACGATCTTCCCGCCGATCTGTTCTATCCGGACATGAAATGCCCCACGAGCATCCGGGTCCGCATCTGTGACACGGCCGGTTATGAACCCCAATTTATCTTCATCAACCGTTCTGTATTCGACGTGTAATGTGTCACTAAGGCCATTTCCGGCGTAATCGAAGATCATCTCAGGGATGAAGCTGAAGCGGTAAACCATCTCACTTTTCCATTGTGCAACAGGTGAGAAGACGAGGGTTACCGCATCCCTCCAGGAAAGCTCCCCAGGAGGGCTGGGTTCCTCAAATTGCAGCGCGCTTTGAGGAATGGCCTTTCTGACCGCCTCATTGAAGGTTATCTGTATTGGCTGATCCAGAGGCACATCGGTCGTGCCATCTGGAGGTAGGACGGAGACTATGCTTGGACCGACCAGATCCTCCTGGCTGCTGCCAAGGAATTTTGTCCAATATACCCTTTCTTCTGAAAGCGGATTACCCTGCAAATCGTGGACATCCTGAAGCATCAGTTGGTATTCGACGCCGGGCTGCTGTCTCTCCGTCAAAAGGACAACCTTTGTCTTCTCCCCCGGCACCGTGTAATAATCGACAACTAACAATGTGTCGGGACGGGAGATGAAGAACCGGGCCTCTTTCAGATCGATCTCCTTATTAAAGAAGAGCTGTACATGTACTCTGTCCGGGGCCACTACCGACTGCAAACGGAGCCTTGTGGTGTCCCTCTTGACGAGGTAGAGAGTACCAAGCTTTACCGTGGCCGTCGAATCGGAGATCCTCACGTCGTTTGGAGGAACCGCCAAAGGGTCTTTGTCAGGGGTGTATCCACCATCACCATCGTCGTCCCGGAAGGCGAATACCCTGTACGCTCCGTTGGATAGATTGTTAAAAGAATACTCGAGATCTTCCGATATCTGGGTTATATAATCGGGCAGGTCATTCACCGGATCTGGGTCTTTATTTCGGCCGAGGTCATAGGCCAGCACAAAGGCCCCCTTTCCTTGTTCCTCGGGAATCACGTTCCCGATTATTCGCCCTCTGTCAAGGCTATCACCGGTGGAGAAGGAAAAACTGTAAGGAGCAACGAGACGATTGCCTTCCAAATCATGGGCATCGGTGCCGATCGTGATCACATACGTCCGATCTGACAGAAGCCCTCCGGGCAGTTTAACCACCACCTTTTTGCCCTTCCATCTGTACTCAGGTGCTGCCAGCGGGCGGGGTGATATGAAGAGAGAGGTCTCTACAGATCTCCTATCCATCCTTTCGTTGAACTCGATCCAGATGGCAGTCTCCACATCAATGCCCGTAGAACCCCGGGGAGGGTATGTGCTTGCCACATCGGGTGGGGTCCTGTCCATGGGTCCACCTGGAGGAAAGCTCTGTTTAGCACATGAGAGGGCGAGGCCAACAATAACAAGTGTCATAATGCGGAGATCTACAAGTCCTTCTGGTCTTCGGAATTCCAATTCCCCCTTTCCTC
>DTYK01000006.1 GCA_012961925.1 Candidatus Latescibacterota bacterium | reverse complement strand
GCGATCTCTTGGTCGCCATACATGAAGCGGGCGGAGACGACGCCCTCTTTGGGATTGCCCTTGAGTTTGATGGCAAGGCTGTAGCAGAACAGATGCGCACCGAAATGAAAGAGGAGGCGGAGAGGTTGAAGGCGGAGCACGGCCTCAGCCCGGGCTTAGCGGTTATTCTCGTCGGCGAAGATCCAGCCTCTCAGGTATATGTCAGAAATAAGACGAGGGCATGTGAAAACGTCGGGATATATTCGGAAGAATACCGCTTCCCCGCCGATTACACAGAGGATGCACTTTTGAAGCTAATAGGCGAGTTGAACAAGAACCCAAAGATTCACGGGATACTGGTCCAGCTTCCTCTGCCGAAACATATAGATGAGGAGAGGGTGCTCAATGCTATTGATCCTGACAAGGATGTAGATGGGTTCCATCCTGTGAACGTTGGAAGGTTGATGATCGGAAAGCCGGGATTTCTGCCCTGCACCCCCCACGGCATACAGCAGTTACTTTTAAGAAGCGGTATTGGAATCGAAGGCAAGCATGTGGTTGTGGTGGGAAGAAGCAACATCGTAGGCAAACCCGTGGCGATGATTCTTGTCCAGAAACGGAAAGGAGCCAATGCCACCGTTACCATTTGCCATACTGGAACCAGCGATATAGCACACCATACCAGACAGGCAGACATCTTGATAGTGGCTGCTGGTCGCCCAAATACCATCACCGCTGATATGGTTAAGGAAGGGGTTGTGGTCATAGACGTCGGTGTCAACAGGATTGAGGATCCCTCCGCCAAGCGGGGATACAGGCTTGTGGGTGATGTGGACTTCGATGGGGTGAGCAAGAAGGCCAGTGCCATATCGCCGGTGCCCGGGGGAGTCGGTCCGATGACCATAACCATGTTACTCCGTAATACGATCGATGCCGCTAAACGAATGCACAACATAGCATGAAGGTACATAAGACCTCACCGGTTGTCAACACCGAAAGTTCAGGATTATGAGATCTCCTGAACAGGATAATTATCAGACGGCATTTAATCTTGTCAGACAACGGTTAAAACAGGCCGACATATCAGAACGCTGCAGGAAAAGCGGTGCGGTCTATCAGCTCCAGGAAGGTATTATTACGATTAAATTTATAAGCCGGCCATATCTTATTCAATGGCCAGGATTGGATTTTGCCTCATCAGCACCTGAGGAAGAAGTTCCTCTTCGAGACAAGATCTTAATATTGCATTACCTTAGCAAGGCCAGCGGCATCCCGCCTTCCGGAAAGTTGATTGCCTTTGCACAATTACCCGGTTGCGAGCCTTACCTTCCGGTCTTTCAAAAGCGCACTATTGATCGGCTGGTGCGTACATTTGGCAAGCAGCCGGAAAATCTGATTGCAGCGGCCCAGACAATAGGGGGGTCGAAGGCTCAGTACGGTGATGTCGGCGTGGTTATACCAGCCTTGCCCAAGGTCTCAGTGACGTTTATCCTGTGGCGTGGCGATGATGAGTTCCCGCCCTCAGGAAACATATTGTTTGATCGTACGGTAGAGAATTACCTGGACGTAGAGGATATTATAGTGTTATCCGAAATAATTGTCGGTGAGTTATGCAGACATGCCATGAAGACCAGCCGGACTGAGGAGGGGATTTAACTTTGAAGATCGCGGTCACAGGCAAGGGCGGTGTGGGTAAGACCACCCTGGCTGCCGCACTTGCACTCCTCTTCTCACGGGATGGAATCAAGGTAGTTGCTATCGATGGCGATCCGGACAGCAACCTTGCAGCCACCCTCGGATTTCCGGAAGCCGAAAAGATCGTGCCATTGGCGGAAATGAAGCAGCTGATCGCCGAGCGGACCGGGGTCAAAGAGGGAGTCATCGGGTCTTATTTCAAGCTTAATCCCAGGGTGGACGATATTCCGGAGAGGTTCTGTCCTGAATATAAAGGGATAAGGTTGATGGTGATGGGGGGAATCAGAAGCGGGGGCAGCGGCTGTTTTTGTCCAGAAAATGCCTTCCTTAAATCGCTATTGGCACATCTGCTCATTGCGAGGGACGAAGTGGTAATCCTCGACATGGAGGCAGGGGTGGAACACTTGAGCAGAGGCACTGCTGCCGCCGTGGATGCCCTGATTCTGGTCGTAGAGCCGACGAAAAGGAGCATCGAGACCGCCCTGAGGATCAAGCGCCTGGCTTCGGATCTGCAGATCAAAAAGGTCTTCGTCGTGCCCAACAAACTCCGTACCAAGGCCGATGCAGATTTCATCAAAAGCAATCTTCAGGGCCTTGAATTTTTAGGTTCAATCCGATATTATGAATCCGCCGTAGACGGACTCAGCGAAGCTTTTATCATTGCAGCGGCAGGGATTAAGAAGGGATTAGAAGAAGAACTCCAGCCGGTGAGTCATGACTGATACATGGTGCACTCAAAAAGGAATCCCCGAGCGCCATGGTTGTGTAATGCTCTAAATGGTCAATAATCAGGCGAGTATACCCGTTCATGATTTTCAATCGCAGGGGGTGGAGATGGCGGAGAAGAAAGAGGTGCTGGGCGAAACTTATGAGCCCGGGAAACCTACAGAACCGTACAACTGGAGAAAAAAGTTGAGAACACGGGAGCAGATGCTCCAGTATCTACAGACCGGCGAAAGGTACTGGTTTTCTAATGAATGGTATGGTAGTGAGGGCCGGAAAACACCAGCCTGAATCTTCCTGGACGGAGAGTCCTTAATGACCGTCTTGATAAGGCAGGATGTTAAAAGATGAGTCACTGAGCCTGTAGAGCCGGGGATGAAACCCTGAAGGGTTAACTCCGAGGAGTGAGT
>DTYK01000005.1 GCA_012961925.1 Candidatus Latescibacterota bacterium | reverse complement strand
GGATATTTACCAATGGTTGGGATCTAATAGTCCTGGCTGCTTTTGGTTCCCTGTTATCATACATATGGCGATAACAAGTGGACACATAAATACGTAGAGGAAGGAGGAATGAATTGGGAGGAAGAGGTAAAACCCCGTGTGGAAGAAAATACCAACCCCTTCAGCGATCTCAGCCGAGTCTCCGGCTATATAATTTGGCATGAGAACTATAACTTTAGTAGCTGGGACGCTAATGATCCGAGCCCACATCTTGAGAATATGATCGAGTGGTTCAAGAGCAACTGGTCAGGAAAGGATATCTTATTGGTTGGGAATCTAAATGAGAAATGGAAAGGGGAGGAACCCCCATACAAAGTTGTCCCTGACGAGGTCAGGAAAAGGGCCTGGAAATACGATGAGTGCATCTGGGTGCATGATTGTTATCATTGGGTGGGAATAGAACGTGATGGAGAATGGGAGGTGAAACCTGAGAAGGAAGTGAGAGAAAACCTCCAGAAAGATTGGAGGGCAATTGCAGATAAAAGAAAAGCAGACCAAAGTGATCCAGATGTGAATGAAGCAAAATGGATTCATATGTATAACTCGACCAGAGACAAAAATAGCGGGCTGGCTTTGCCACCCAAGGAAAAGGACTATTGGATCTCAGCGATCGGCCCTGTGGCGCACGGCGCAATTGGCTCCGCTGTGTATCAGTTCGACTGGTATGAGGAGATAGACGGAAATAACAAATGGCTGAGCCAAGATGACATGGCTGATCGTAGAAGTTGGGTGAAAAATGCCTTCACCCGGAGGGACACAATAAAGGGCTATCTGACTGGATTCGAGTATCATGCCGAATACAGCGAAAACGCTAAAGATGGGAACTGGATAGAGTTCCCCTCTGATTGGAACCATTTAAAAAAGATTGTCACATCTGGGGGGAATCCTTTAGATTTCTTCGACAGGGTTGAGGTCTGCAAATGGGACGCTCCCTCTTCTCCGGCGGAGTCATATGTCGTCTGCAATCACGACCCGGACAGCCCAAATAAGGAATTGGATTCTACTTTCAGGCATCCCTGCCATGTATGGATAGATAATGTAGATAAGGGAGGACCACATACTTCTTATCATATCTCCTTAGGGCCTGGAAACGCATTTGTTCTGAGGTTGACACCCTGGGGGTAGATTACTGACCTCGTCATGAGAAAAATGGCTTCGTAGAACTACTAATAGTTGAATAGGGCTGGGGATAAACCCCAGTCCTACGCTCTTGAAATTCCACCTTCCTAACCGACGGGTTTCACTTCGCTCCATCCACCCGACTATAAAAGCTAAAAGTTTAGCCGGAGTTTATCGATATCCCTCTATACAGTATTGGAAGTGGGATCATCTGTTAGGGTCCTCAAATCTCTTTCTATGATTTGAGGACCCTGTTTCCGGAGTTAATCCTTCAGCATTTCATCCCCCCGACTTTGTGCCACCTGCGATCCGTGATGAAACCCTAAAGGGTGAACTCCTACAGTAGCCGGAAGATAAGTTTTCGCTTTGTGCTCCACTCACCCTGCTGGGCCTCCCCTTCCGGGGATCTTTTAGGCGCAAATTATCCTCTGTGCAACCAGGGCAACAGGTGCCCCTTGGCCTCTCCTCATATCCCAGGTTGTTGAAAAAAAGCCCTTACATCTTTCCCTTGACATAAGGAGAAAATTTTGTTATAATGATATGTTGCAATTTTTTATGCTGTTAAATAGTTTGCGGCTGGAGGTGGTGGTTTTCTCTGAGTTCAAAAAGCGGGAGGATGGCAGGATGCAGGCTGTGCTTCTTGCGCTGAAAAAGGATAGGATACTTGGGAAGGATCGACCGCAGGCCCTCGTTGAACTCTGTGGCGTTGCTTTGATAGAAAGAAACCTCCGCTCTCTGAAGTCCGCCGGCGTGACAGATATCGTCGTGGTCACAGGCCATAAAGGCGATATGATCGGACGGAGACTCGGAGATGGGCGAAGATTTGGCGTGAAAATAAGCTATGTGAATGACTCCGGGCATGAAGGACACGGAGATTTCCTTTCTGTACTTGAAGCGGCTTCTTTTGTTGAAGGAGATTTTATCCTTCTTTGGGCCGACGGGGTCTTTGATTCCCGGATAGCTGGAGAACTGGCAAAACAGAAAGGAATCACCTATTGTTACGATAGCGACCCTTCGGATAAAAGAGGCGCGGGGGTACTCGTAGAGAACGGACAGGTGAGGGCCGTAAGACCTGGGCTGGAGGGTGCGGCGGGTGCCCTCGTGGGCATGATTGTGGCCGATCCCCGGATATTTCCGACCCTTGAGGAGTGTGCTGGCCATGCTCAGGACTGGTTCGACACTCTCGACGCGGTGGTAAGACGGCACAGGGTTTGTGCCCTGGACATTGCCAGGATCCATTCTTATGTGCCGGGTATGCGAAGGCAAGTCAAGCCTTTCTGGTTTCATGTAGAGACAAAAGAGGACCTCCTCCGCTGTAAAAAGATGCTGGTCGAATCCACGCAAAAGGGGACGCTTGACCTGCATGCATGGTACATTAACAGACCTATAGAGAACAAGATCGTCTACCACATCGCAGATTTTAAAATCACCCCGAATCAGCTCACAGTGTTAACAAACTTAGTGGCCTGGGTTGCCACCTTCCTCTTCCTGAAGGGGTTTCTGCTGGCAGGATCAGCCGTAACGTTCCTCGTCTCCGTAATGGACGGTTTGGATGGAAAACTGGCCAGGGCTAAGGGCATAACCACAAAATTGGGCCATATAGAGCACTCTTTCGACCTTCTGTTCGAGCAGTCCTGGTATATAGGGCTTGCCTGGTATCTTTATTCCAGCACTGGAAATCCTTTACCTTTGAAGATTTGTATCGGTATACTCTTTTCGGATGCCTTTGTACGCCACTGTTACATGCAGTTCAAAGAGGTTATGGGGGTGTCCCTATCGGACTATGCTCCGTTTGACCGTCTGTTCAGGAAGATCGGTGGTAGAAAGAATATCTACATCTACTATATCCTAGTCGGAGTTCTGTTCAAGGTGCCATTATACTCCCTGATCGGCATAATGGCACATTCGATTTTTACCGCAATCATTTATGCCTGGAGGGCATGTAAACACATGAAGGAGGCTGATAGCAGATGAAAGCTCTGATAATAGCGGCAGGCGGTGGCACCAGATTGAGACCTTACACCAATAACAAACCGAAGGCCTTAATACCGTTACTTGGGGTACCGCTTATCGTGAGGATCATCTCCTCGGTGAAGAAGGCGGGAATAGACCAGCTTACGATAGTGACGGGTTATCTTGGCAGTAAGTTGCGACACGCATTAGGTGACGGAAACAGATACGGTGTGAAGATCCAATATATAAGAAATCCTGAGTGGTGGAAACCCAATGGGATTTCTGTACTGAAGGCAAGACCCTTTGTGCAGGAGAATTTCCTGTTGCTCATGTCCGATCATATCTTCGACCCCAGGATCCTGCTGGATCTTCTGAGGCTAAGGATTGAAAACAAGGAGAGCATCCTATGCGTGGACCGGGACATATATAATATCTTCGACATCTCCGACGCCACAAAGGTGAAGGTCAACAGGGGGAAGATAAAGGCAATAGGGAAGCATCTAAGGGACTATAATGGTATTGATACAGGCCTTTTTATGTGCTCACCGCATTTTTTCAAGGTACTCGAATACAACATCAAAAGAGGTTACTATTCTCTCTCCGACAGTGTGAGAACCCTTGCCAGGCGCGGTAGGATGAGGGCACATGAACTGACCAATGCCTTCTGGTTTGACATAGATACCCTGGAGGCCTTGAGACTTGCGGAGGAGAGGATAAGGAAGCTGGGGCTTGCCGCAGCATGAGGGCATCCATTTAGGGGATGAGCAACAGGTCACATACGGCAACAAGTTCGATCTCACAGAGGACGCAGACTATCCCCTCAGGATGGCAAGCAGTTCCTGAACAGCACGCTCAAGGCCCACAAAGACCGCTCTTGAGATCAGACTATGCCCGATGCTCACCTCCCTCAAATTGGGGATGGTGGCCACCCGGGGTAGGTTTCGGGCGTCAAGGTCGTGACCGGCATTTATCCCCAGTCCGAGGCTACGGGCGAGCCGGGCTGCATCCAGCAACCTCTGAAACTCCCGATCCTGATCTTCTTCGGTACTGGCCTTAGCATAGGGGCCGGTGAAGAGCTCAATACGATCGGCCCCAACCTCCCGAGCAGCCTTGATCTGGGCTTCATCAAGCCTGCTGAAGATGCTCACCCTTATGCCCTGACTGCGGAGCGTCTTAACCACCCTGGCAAGGGATTCCTCCTCTGCAATTACATCCACACCATCCTCTGTGGTCAGTTCTCCACGCCTTTCCGGCACCAGTGTGCACTGCCGGGGTCTAATGCGAAGAGCTATCTCCACCATCTCATCGACGGCGGCCATCTCAAGGTTAAGGCCGGTCTTGATGGTCTTTGCCAGAAGCTCAACATCCCTGTCCTGGATATGACGTCTGTCCTGCCTTAAATGAACGGTTATCCCGTCCGCACCTGCCTGTTCACATATCATCGCAGCAACGACAGGATCGGGCTCAACCCCACCGCGCGATTGACGGAGGGTTGCAACTTTATCAACATTGACGCTTAGCTCGATCATGCTACCCCTCCTTTGAAGTAAATTCCGCTTGACATGTGTGATATTATAGCTTATAATGGACAATTAGTCAAGTAAATTGTATTCCTGTCCAGTTCTCTGGGATAAATGGGAAGTTCTCGAAACACAGGGGGATTGACTAAGATAGTAAAAAGGCGGGGTGTTGCGTGGGTCATAAAATTGATGAAACTATTGAAGAGATTACGAAACACTTTAGCTGTCCAAAGGACTTCAAATGCTGTAAGTCAGGTTTTGAGAATCTCTGCAAGGCTACGGACATTGGACTTAGATCATTCCTGGAGTGTCTTGAAGAGAATCCGCTTGATTGCCCATTTGCTGTCTCTTTTGGTTTTTCCTACTTTTGTCAATGCCCTCTCCGGATTTATCTGAAGAGGGAGTTGGGGAAATGAGCATATGAGATCGGATTTCTCAACTTGACGGGACATTCTCAGGGAGGTGCGCATGACAAAAGACAAATGTCCAAAAAAGGCTCAAACAAGGTGCAGCCTTAATATACATCGTGGAATCCAAAAACCTTAGGGGAGGTGGAATATGTCCAGTTTAAAGCCTAACAGGATCATCAGTGGGCTGGCTTCCGTCATGTTTTTGACATCCTTAGGGTTAGCACAGCAGAAGTTGGAGCTTACTCTGGAAGAAAGCATCAACATCGCCCTGAAGAAGAATAAGTCCCTAACAGTCGCTGAAGAGAAGGTGAAAGAATCCCAGGCCAAGATCGGCGAAGCTCGAGCAGGGTTTTTCCCGCAGATAAATAGCAGATCGAGCTACACTCGCCTCGATGTGGTCCCCTATATATCTATCTCAAAGTTCCCTTTCCCTGTTGGGCCCCCGGCCGGTACGCCCACAAGGATAGAGGTCGGCGATGATGATAATTACAGTGCAACCGTCTCCGTCCAACAGCCCATATTTACCGGGTTCAAGATCTTTAACAGCTATAGAATCGCCGAGTACAATGCCCGGGCGGAACAGTTTAACTATGAGAAGACAAAATCCGAGCTGATCTTTAAGGTCAAACAGTCTTATTATGATGTCTTAAAGGCCCAGGAGTTCAGAAAAGTTAGCGAACAGGCAGTGGCGCAGATGGAGGCCCATGTCAGGGATCTTGAGAACATGTATCAGGTAGGCATGGTCGCCGAGAACGACCTTCTCAAGGCGAAGGTCCAACTGTCCAACGCAAGGTTGATGCGGATAAAGGCGGTCAACGCTATGAAGATGGCCAAGGCTGGCTTCTGCAGCATCTTAGGACTCCCACTGGACACCGACATCGGCCTGATGGCCAAACTGGAGTACGAACCGAGAGAGCCTATTGAGCTTGATGAGGCTATCGAGAAGGCTTTACGAGAACGACCCGAGATAAAGGCAATGCAGTACAATATCAACATTGGCCAGAAGGCGGTTTCCCTTGCGAAGGCCCAGTGGTTGCCAAATCTTATGCTCATTGGAAACTACAATTATAAAAGGCCCAACAGGGAGTACGAGAAGAAATGGTACCGTAGCTGGGATGTGACGCTGGCGGTTCAGATGAACATCTTCGACTGGGGCACCACCTATTATCAGACCGCCCAGGCGAAACACAGACTGCGCCAGATAGAGGAAGGCTACCGACAGCTTCAGGATGGGATTACCCTCGAGGTGACCCAGAGCTACCTCGCCTTACAGGAGGCCCAGGAAAAGGTGGCCGTCGCTAGGGAGAACACAAGCCAGGCAGAGGAGAACTTCCGGGTGACCCATGAGAGGTTCAAACAGGGAATGGCCACTAACACGGACCTTTTGGATGCGAACACAATGCTGACGCAGGCGAAAATGGAGTACATCCAGGCCCTGGCGGATTACAACGTCGCCAGGGCAAAACTGGAAAGGGCAATGGGGATTCTGCATTAACTCCGGGAATTAAGCCTTCAGGCTTTCATCCCCAGATCTATAAGCTCAGCGGTTTGTCTTGCCCAGGATGAAATGCTAAAGAAATAACTCCTGTTCAGTGGGCCCCTATTTGAGATCCGGGCCTGACTCACAACTCACAGGTTAAAACCGGCGATAATAGGTCATTGCCCTCAACTCATCCCGAAAGCCGAGGGATTTCAGACAGGGAGCCACTTCTGAATTGCGTACCGGCTGTCCATCCCAGTATTCCACCTTTACCGCCCTGATTCGCCTCAACCCACCTGGATCCTCAAGCAACTGTGGCAACAGGCTGAGGGCCTCTTTCCTTTCAGCCTCTGAAAGGTCCCGTAGCGGGGTCAAGCGGTTCCCCCTGCCTTCAACGGCCAGCACAGGCATACCCTTCTGCAGGACCAGATAGTTGCCTGGATGGCGCAGGAAGTGCCACTGCGGCTCCACTGGGTGTAACAGCGGCAGTGGTGCTGCAGCACCATAGAGATTGGCAGGGTCGCAGGCGTTGATGAGGATCATCCGATGGGATGGCCCTTTCAGTCCCTTGCTATAGTCCCTGAGCTGATCGGCGGCCTGAGGCAGCGCAAACTGCCCTCCAGAAAAACTTTTAACGAAGAGACCTCGCCGAACTTCACCACGCCACTCCAGACGTACCAGCGTCTGATACAACAGCCGCCACGGCAGCTTCATTCCTTCAAGCGCATATAGCTCCCGGCAGACCATTCCGTAACGCGCCAGAAGCTGACGGACCAGGACCTCCAGGCTTTCCATATCCAGAGCAGCTTCCGTTTGGATCGGCTCGGGCACCAGAGACCATCGTCCGGCGCCATCAATGGCCCTGTAACCTCTCAGGTGGCCCATCTGACTGCGGAGACCTCTCTCAGGACGACCTCTCAGGGTCCCTTTCCAGGGGTAATCCCGATCGGCCCTCCGGGCAGGTCTTCCCGATCGTATGACCACAAAGCTATCGTTCGTGACCTCTCCGCTCCATATCATATCCCATAGCGCCGCAGCGCATTCAGACGGGGATAAGCCGGTCTCCACAACCAGATCGGTGAGAAAGGACGCCCCCTTCCTGTTCAGGGCATCCCTGATAGTCCTGATCGTCTCGTAATCAGATTGCTGACCCTTTGTCTCGCCCACACCCAGCCTGAAATGGGGTAGTATCTCCCGATAGGCGAAGCTGATATTGCCCCATTCCCCTGATCCGGATGGCGAACCGTACCAGACCAGATCCCCCCTGCCACACAGCTCATCGAGCCATGCCGGGCGATATCCCTCCACCCTTCGCGCAAGGACCTCACCATCGATGATCTCGGCCGACAGCGGTAAACCCTGAAGTTGCCCCAACACAGTGAGCAGACCTTCCTGCCCGGAGACCTTGGTCTCTGGATGGCGGTGCTGCCAACGCAGGAGGAAATCGACGTAGTCAGAGGCGCCGCATGGCTCTACCTGTCGCCGTTGCTGAGCCATGGTGAGGCGGCGGATCCTTTCAATCGTTTCCCTGAAGGCCCAGCGTGTAGGCCCTTCATCCATCACACCCCGTACCTGCATCACGGCACCGTCCGCCTCCAGTTCTTGCAGAACACCCCGTATAAACCCCTCATCGAAAGGATAGCGCTTTCTGATATC
>DTYK01000004.1 GCA_012961925.1 Candidatus Latescibacterota bacterium | reverse complement strand
ATGGTTGTAGACCCAGGGCCGCCTATGAAAATTGGCACAAGGAGCCAGCTTCTCCTACACTGTTTTCTCAAAAACTAATCAAAGAGATAACGATTTGTCAAGGAAAAAATTGGTTCACTCCCGGAGTTAATGCTTTAGCATTTCATCTTGGGTAAGAGGTGCCTCCAGCCTGTAGATCGGGAGATGAAAGCATAGGGGCTTAACTCCTATTGTTCTAAACTCTTACAAGCCTGGCGGTGGCGGTAGCCAGTATTGCATCATCTGAGTCCCTGGCTTCCGCTTCTGCATGAACAATCTTCCCATGACTATCTTTGAGCCTCCCTATAATCCTTATCTCATCGCCTATTCTCACAGGTTTTTTGAATCTCACCGTAAGCTCGGCGGTAAGGACTTGCAGTCCCATGTTAAGTGCCGCCCAGGCCATAGCCTCATCCAGAAGGGTGGACATTATGCCACCGTGCATTATGCCCGAATAACCTTGATGGATCTTCCCAGGCACAAACGTGGTCCTGGCCTCATGGGGTCTAAAGCTGAACTGGAGCCGTAGGCCTGAGGCGTTCAGCTTGCCACAAGCGAAACACATACCATCCTCGACAAGCTCCATCATACTTCCTCCTGCCTGTCTCTGATCCCCATATATATGATCTTTCGATACACAAGAAAAACAGCCTCAATTGAGGCCGCTCTAATTATCCGACTAATTTAAACCCTGTGATGACAACTATCCAGATGTTCATCGCCACTCCAGCTATATCTATGGCCAGGTGATGGCTCAATACTTCACCTTGCCAAAACCTTCTATGGCCCTCCTCAGTTCATCGTGGTCCTTTGCGTACTCCTCGAGCCTGATCCCCTGCAGAGTCGCATCCAGGGCCTGTCTAACCGATCTTGCCCCGGCTTCTGCCCCGTCCGGATGGGCATAGACACCCGCACCACTGAGGAGTATGAAGTCATTGTGGCCGATCTTTCTGAGGTTGACAGGGACCTTGCCTGCCCATTGTCCGCCTGAGATGACGGGCAGGCTCGCTCCGATGTTGCTAAAATCCTGGATGCAGGTACGGACATTGATCAGAACTTCATCATCGCTCTCGTAGAGTTTCCCCTGGATCGCACCGCAATGAAGCTGGTCTGCGCCGGCCAGCCTTGAGAGCTTGGTGAAGACCTCTGTTGTCATACCCACATATGGGCTTCTGGTTATCGAAGGGAAGAAGTCGCGGTGACAGTGGATGGGCAACTTGGTGTGTTCAGCAAGCATCCTCAACACCGGGAAACCCGCTGTGACAAAATTGAGCATGACGGCATTGCCGCCGTTCTCATAGACGATATCGTGTAGCCTGAGGACTTCGTCGGCGCGGTCTGTGATGTTAAAGGCATACATGGTCTTCTCACCGGTCTCCCGCTCCGCCTTATCGAGTGCCTCCATAACCCTTTTGACCCTCTCCTCCAGGGGATTGTATTCCGGGTTGGCGATAAGCTCATCATCTTTTATAAAATCCAGACCTCCCCTGGCCCCCTGATAGGCGAGTTCGGCCAATGATTCCGGGCTCAGTCCAACACATGGCTTGATGATGGCACCTATTAGGGGCCTGTCGTAAACCCCTAAGATCTCCCTCGTCCCTTTAATGCCCAGTTTGGGGCCCTGGAATCCATCAAGATAGGACTGCGGAAACTCCAGGTCCAACAGCTTTATCGCTGTAAATGCCCCCATCTCGTACAGATTGCCTGCCACGGCTGACAACAGGTTTGCCAGTCTCGGTCCGAAATTTATGTGAGGAAAGGCTATCCTCAGGATCCCTGAATTAAATCTCGTAGGGGCCTCCTGGGTATCGGGGAAAAAGTCAGCCAGGTCCACTCCTGTCGGCAGAGCAGCCCCGGTGACCTCACGAGGTATGGGATAGACTCCGATGACCCTGCAAGCGTGCTTTTTCCTGACTTCGTCCGTCTCATAGCCAACCCTTCTCCATGTACCAGTTGACTGCTCTGCAGCCAGAGCATCAGCGGCCCTGTGCAGGTCAAGCGGTGTCTCCAGGTAATAGGTTGCCGTGATGTAATCCTCTCCCTCTATCCCTTCAGGAAACCTAAATAAGGTCTTGTAGTCCATCCTCTTCCCCCTTTATTTATGGAAAATTGGGGACGGGTTCACATTTTTCTAATTAGCCTTAACAGCCATTTGGCAGGTTAAAAAGAGGATTGGTAATTCCTTCTGAACTTCCTCTGGATCTCCTCTGCCTCCTGCAGGCTTTTCACCTGGCGTTTCACTATAACCCCGGTAGAAACCTCCTCCAGGGACTCCTCTGGGACATCCCCATACCACATAACTGCGATCTTCCTTTGAGCAGCTTCCTCATATACATCAGAAAGATCATCGATGTTTGAACTCCAGTAAATGACCCCTCTTACACCCGGGGTCTCCAGAACGATCCCAAGGATATGGCTGGCCTCCCCGCAGACCAGCATGGTTCCACCCTCAAAGGGTTGGAATGCTCTGATGTTGTAAGGCTGACAAAATTCCTCGTACATATGCGGTGAGATACCAAGGGCATGGTCTTCTGCAATCCTTACCCCACCCCTGAGGATATATTGAAAATAATAGTTCCGGTCCATCTCCTCCCCCACAATTCCCTTATGAAAACTGGTGAACTCCACATAGGTCTCGGTCAAAAGCGTCAGAAGTTCGTGGAGTAAGTCAGGGTGATCGTAAAGCTCCAAAAAGATAGCTCTACCAATGATCTCGGCGGCCAGATTGAACGGCCCCTGATTATCCGGTATGCCCACATGAACCGTCTCCCTCAGGCGGTCGTAGTTGCCCAGTTTTTCCAAAAAATACTCTTCGGTCTCCAGGACCCTTGATCCAAGCCCTTCCATCATATCGGGCACCCCTTTTCGAAGGATAGCCT
>DTYK01000003.1 GCA_012961925.1 Candidatus Latescibacterota bacterium | reverse complement strand
GGGGAAATAGAGTATCTCGGTGTTCTCGTTGAACTCTTTCACCCCCAGGCCCTGGGCCCAATTTGCCCGAGCCTCCGGTTCCTGCCCCCAGGGGTTACCGACGCTGGCGATGCTGGTCATGAAACTCCGGAGGTTGGGGATGCTCGCAGGGACGACCCCGTCGGGCACCAGGATCCTGCGCATGGCCCTCATCACGTCTATTATCTCCACGCCCCTGGGGCACCATTGGACGCAGTTACGACAGGTGGTGCACAGCCATAGCTCTTCGGCTTCGAAAGGGACCACGCCGAATTTGGCTTGGTTTACCAGCCTGCGAACGGAAAAGGTCCTCACCAGATTCCACGGACAGGCCGTGTCGCATTTTCCGCATTGATAGCAGAGCCGGTCGCTGTCTCCGCCTTCTTCTTCGATGCCCTCTATTACCACCTTGAAGGGGGCTAAGGGTAAGATCTCCATTTCTCAGTCCTTTTTCTCTCGGAGTTTGGACAAAGGGGAGATGCGGAGGTGACCTCCTGCCTTCCCCCTGCGTAAGGAGAGGAGCGCTGTGGTGTTTCAGGCCCTCTCTAACATCCGGGCCAGGGTATCTATCGTCTTCTGCAATCCATATCTGTCCACCAGTGATTCCAAGCCTATCTCCAGCTCATCGGGCTTTATCACTTCTTCCTCTACTTCTTCCTCCCTCTCCTCATACACTAACGCATCACTGTGACACCACTGAACGCACAAGGGCTCTTCCAGTGATGGATCCTCTTCGCACATATCGCATCTGAGGGGAAGGCCGGAATCGGGTTCTTTGAACACATCCCTGGAAGGGCAGGAAGCTCTACAAAGGGCGCATTCATCGAATTCCTTCCCATTGATTATGTATTTGTCTCTGCCGGCACATTCGGCCTGGGCATAATCTCCGGCGAACACGGGGAAATATAAATCTCTAAGGGGCTCATGGATCACCCGAATGCGAGCCCTCGCCGGATTAACGCTGCCGTATCTTTCCGCGGCGTGAAAGGCGGAGCAGATCATCTCACACGCCCGGCAGCCGTTGCACTTATCAACATCAATCCTTATCGTTTTGATTATCCTCTTCACGGCTATAATCTCCTTCGCCTTATTCCCAAGGTCTCCTGGCGGGGGGCAGCTCCACACTTAACCGTGGATAGCAAGGCCATCCCACTCCGTGGGAGAGAGGAGGCGTTTTGTGGGGCGGCGAAGCCGCCGCCCCACAAAACATTCCTTTCTCCCTTATTCTGGGACGGGGTCCACTGGATCTCCTGACCACGGTTATGCAAGGCTACCTGGCAGGGAGCACCTTCACTCCTTCAGGATTCCCCTCTGGACGAAGTCCTCGTACACATAGTCCAGACTCAAGTCATGTAAGGTCTCTTTGGTGGGAATGCCCTCTTCGTTCCACCCCTTGAATTCGTAATACGCGTCCAGGAGCTGCTTTTCGAGTTCGGGGAATCTCTTCCTCCAGTGATCCTCAGGGGGCTTTTCGTCCTTTCTCCTCAGGCCTCTTCTCACATTGATGGCCCTGACCAGCGTCCGGTATCTTTTGGCCGTCTTGGCCAGTTTATCTTCATCCATGTCAATTCCGGCACCCGCGGAGATGAACTTGGGCAGGTTGTGTATATGGTAGGGAGGCTTCATGTGAAACGATGACAGGCCAGCGCACACCCCCAGGGCATCATCAATGTAATGCATCATCTCCTGCCAGTCCACGATATCGCAGCACATATCAACCGTGGGGTAGTAGGGGAAAGTCCGTGGTTCCCAGTCCACAAAGTACTGCTTGAACCTGTCATCTGGGACCTGGAACCAATCTTTGACGAACTCCTCCCTCTGTTCTCTGGTGGGGTAGGGCATCTGCGGGAATTGCCCTTCGATCTGGGTGATGTTTATCTTCTCGCCGGTGCAATACATCAAGAAATAAATGGGGTTCAGCATACCCAGCTTAAGGGGGAGTTGTTCGAGTTTCTTGATGTTGTTATGCGCATATTCCTCTGCCCCTTTGCCGATCTCTTTGGCCGCCCAGTAAGTGCCGTTGGCCAAAACGTCGCCGATGCCTTCCCGCCTGACGATTTTGTCCAGCAGGTAGTAGAACCTTCCCTCGTTATCCTCAGGCATCCCTGGGAAGTCTTCCTCGGTCAAGATGCCGGCTTCGAGAAGCTCGAGGGCAAAGGCCATTACCTGGGGCGTAGAGTAGCCATCCACCCCGTACTCGGTGGCCCGCTGAGCGATTCTAAGGCCGAACTCCAGGCTGTCGGTCATGGCCGCCATCGTATAGGTGAGCTTTGTAAAGCACTTCATCATGTAAGTTGATTGCCCCGGTGGCTCGATGGTCGCCCCGCATTCAACCGGACAGTTGTAACAACTGACGAACCGCTTGCGCATGGATTCCAGGGTATCGCGCCATTCCTTTGCGATCTCTTCGTTCCAGTAACCTTTTCTACGCACACGAGCATTTCCCCAGGCAAAGTTCTCGGTGTGCCACTTCTCATCGTGGATTCTCATCTCTTGGGGCGAGCCGAGTATGGCCAAAATCGGAATCACCCCTGGAATCGGGTTTTCCTCCCGGAATTTTATGTATTCCAGCACCTCTTTGCAAAGCTCCATAAACTCAGCCGGTCGGGCAAGGTGTATATCGTTTTTCGTCCCGCGAACGGCTATAGCCTTTACCCCTTTGTCTCCCATGACGGCGCCTATTCCGCCTCGGCTGGCGCTGGACCTGCCCTGCTCGATGGAGGCGAAATAGACCCGGTTTTCACCGGCCAGGCCGATGGCTGCCACCTGCGCTTTCGGCTCATTCAACTCCTGCCGAATAAGCTCTGCCGTTTCAAGAGCGCCTTTGCCCTGCAGATGGGAGGCATCGCGTATCTCTACCTCGTCGTTGTTTATCCATATGTAAACCAAATCGGGGGACTTGCCGCGCAGGATCACTTTGTCATAACCGGCATATTTCAACTCCGGGGCCCAGAATCCCCCCATCATCGAAAAGGCCATCAGTTTCGTTTGAGGGGAAATGGTGGTAACGATGGTGCGATTGCAGCCGGTTGCGGGTGTGCCGCATAAAAGACCGGTGCCGAATATCAACAGGTTGTCCGGAGAAAACGCTTCCACTTCCGGCGGAACCCGATCCCACAAGATCTTGGCGTTAGTGCCCAGACCGCCAAGATAGAGCTCGGTATCTCTGGGGTCCGTAGCGACCCTCTCGATGTTTCCGGTGGATAGATCAATCTCCAAATTGAACCCTGTCTCTGCATATCTCATTTCTGCCCTCCACAAATACCCAATTGCGGTTTCAAAGGCCGAGAGTCCGCCGACCGCGCCTGGAGCTGGAAGCTCCAGGCTGAGCAGCAAAGGGCGCTGGAAGCGCCCTGGATAATGGCCTTGACAGGCCTGGCAGCCCGCTTCCAGCGGGCTTGGGCTCTCTCGGCCCTGAGC
>DTYK01000002.1 GCA_012961925.1 Candidatus Latescibacterota bacterium | reverse complement strand
TCAACGTCGCTGCCCATGGATATGGCAAAAACAGAAATCACGCGGCCGGTTTTAAACCCACCTGTAGAATGAGGTGGGTTTGTCTTCGATTATCGGAAGTCTGATATCGGCGGAAGATCATCAACTATTACATTGTTAAATGATCCCTCCTGAAAAATCCCCCCTTTCTCTCCCATTGCCTTCGGGTGAAACTAACCGCCTCATGTTCTCATCCCATGGGCTCCAGACCCAAGCAAAGAAGGGATGAAATGCTAAAGCATGAATTCCATTCCTGTATCTGCTCTGCCTCACCCTTCACAAAGAGAGTCTCAGACCTCCGAAAGAGAGCCCTCAAAAGTCCTTTACCTACACGGGACACTGAGTTTAGTTTTCCTCCCCGAACCCTTTTTTCGCCCCTGTGCTCTGTGGGTTTTCATAGGCTGGAAAAATTCCTTTGACAAAAGGGCGAAAATATCCTAAATTAGGAGACATGAAGGGTAGAATCCTGGCCGTAGATTACGGTGAAAGGAGAGTCGGTTTGGCCCTCAGTGATCCTCTCGGGATAACGGCCCAGGGGCTGGAAACCGTTGAGGTTAACTCTCTGAAAGAGGCCATTTCCACCATAAAACGACTGTTGGTAGAGCATGATGTGAAGGAGGTCGTCGTAGGGCATCCCAGAAACATGGACGGGACAGAAGGAGAAGCTGCTGTTAGGGTGAGTCGGTTTGCACACACGCTCGAACGGGAGACCGGCCTTAGGGTGAAATTGTGGGACGAGCGACTGACCAGTGTAGCGGCCCTCCGCGCTATGCATGAGATGGATGTCAAAATCAAAGGTAGAAAAGGGAAGCTCGACAGTATAGCCGCCACAATGATCCTTCAGAGTTATCTGAACTTCATCAGGAGAGATCGCGGTGGATGAACGGAGTAGGCCATCTACGGGCGCCGAAGAACTGTCTCTGCTGATCGTCTCCCTTATCTGGGTGTTTTTAGCCACGGGGATGGCGGCAATCGCATTTCTCCTTTTTTTGCCGCTCAGGCTGGCGGTTGCCGTTTACAAGGTGCCCACCCTGAGGTTATCGGCCATTCTGCTTTTAGGGTTGGCCACCGTTGCATTGGGATCGGCAATCCTGCTTAACCTTCCCGTTGCGGATTTTCAACCACAAGAGATCATTGTGAAAAAAGGAATGACCACAGGGGATATAGGCCGTCTCCTCGAAGAGAGAGGATTGATCAGAAGTCCCTTACTGTTCTCCATTATTGCAAAACTTCGGAGGGCGGAGCACGAGCTCAAGGCAGGAAGATATCGTTTCGAGAGACCATCGACGATGGTCTCCATTCTGGAAAAGCTTTGCTCTGGTGGGATTGTGACGAAGAGGGTGACAATCCCGGAGGGACTGCGACAGGAAGAGATAGCAGGCCTTCTCGCCAGAAGCGTTGGCCTGGATTCGGTGAGATTTGTGACCCTTGCGGAAGACTCAACCTTCTGTAAAGAATTGGGGATTCCGGCTACGAGGTTGGAAGGTTACCTTTTTCCAGATACTTATGAATTTTACTGGGACATAGAGGAGACGGAGGCGATCAGATTGATGGTAGCCCGGTTTCACCAGGTTTTTGCGGATTCTCTGGTGCGACGGGCTGAGGAGATAGGTTTTTCAATACACCAGACCGTGACCCTGGCATCCATTATCGAGGCAGAAGCACAGGTGCCATACGAAAGGCCCATTATCTCATCGGTGTTCCACCGGCGCCTGAAGCTTGGAAGGGCGTTGGAAGCCGATCCGACGGTGAAATACGCCCTGAAAAAACCAAAGAGGAGGTTGTTGAGAAGAGACCTCACCATCGATTCTCCCTATAATACTTACCTGCACCCCGGACTTCCTCCTGGTCCAATCTGTAACCCCGGAGGGGCAGCTATATTGGCAGCGCTCTACCCTGCTGATACCAACTACCTGTATTTTGTCGCTAAAGGGGACGGAACCCACATCTTCTCAAGCTCGTACATGCAACATGTGAACGCGAAAAACAGGCTCAAAAGGATCAGGATGCGCTAATGCAGACAATATTAGGAGAAGAAGGTGATGTCGATTCTTGACGGGCTTAATCGGGATCAAAGGGAGGCTGTCCTCCAGGCCTACGGACCTGTTCTGGTCCTTGCCGGGGCCGGAAGCGGAAAGACCCGTGTCTTGACTTATAAGATAGCCTATTTGACAAGTGTTCTGGGAGTGAACCCGCGAAAGATACTGGCCGT
>DTYK01000001.1 GCA_012961925.1 Candidatus Latescibacterota bacterium | reverse complement strand
TCGGTGACCAGTTCCACATCCTCCTCCGACTCCCCGTAACTCTCATCGAGCCCGTATTCCACGATACTTGTGGCCGGTTCATCGGTCTCCCATACGATCGTCGCCTTTAAACCGGTCACCTCTTCAACCTGGGGGCCTGATATGATCCCAGGGGCTATGGTGTCCTCCTGGGCCGTTGCCCCTGCCACCGTTACCGGTAACAGAAGCAGAATGAACAAAATCGCCACCCAGCTGCCCGTCTGCAAACACGATAACCTGCTCATCGTCCATCCTTCCTTGTTTGAAGGTCCACCGTCCAAACAACCAACAATATTAATAGCCAGAGGCATCACCGTTCTCGACGGAACCTCCACCTCTCCTGTTCTGTTATCTTCTCAAGGTCTTCGGGTGTAACTATGTGAGGGGTGAGGAAGACCACTATCTCTGTCCTTTTACTATCCTTTACTTTCCTTTTGAAGAGATATCCCAGAACAGGGATGTCCCCAACAAGTGGGACCTTGGCTACGCTCTCCGTAACGTCATCCCTTAACAATCCGCCAATAGCAACGGTCTGCCCATCTCTGACAAGTACCGAGGTTTCGGCACTACGCTCCTTTGTATCGACAGCGTCATTCGGAAAGAAGGCCGATTTTTGTGCTGAACTCACTGTAGGCTTGATATCTAAAAGGACGAACTTGTTGTCATTGATCTTTGGGATGACAGTGAGCGTCACCCCCACATCGCCAAATATCGGTTCAGATACCGTCACCCCTCCACCGGCTATCGCCTGGACAGAAACCCTCTTTGCCAGCGCTATGTGTTCTGTGATCTTTATGGTAGCAGGCTTGTTCTCCACAGAGAGGACCCGTGGGCTGGCCAGAAGCCGGGCCGCCCCTTCTTTCTCTAAGACTGTCAGAAACGACTTGAGGTCATTGATGCCCGTATCAGAGGCATACTTGCCCAGAAAGAGGCTTAACACCCCTTCCGCTCCGGCCTTGTTGAAAGAGCCGCTCAAGGTAGAAGGACCGAGGAGAGAACCTTCCCCTTCCTTGCTTGTCCACTCCCAACTTACGCCAGCCTCGCTGGCAGCCACAAGATCGACCTCGACTATCTGAGCCTCGATTAAGACCTGACCAGTCGGCTGATCCAGACCCTCAATTATCTTTTTAAGTCTTGCAATGTTTGAAGGGGTATCATTCAGGATAATACTGTTCGACCGTTCATCTATGGTGAGTTTACCGTTTGCGGATAGGTTCTGCCTGACCACATCTCCCAGCTCGGCTGCAGATGCATATCTGCACCTGACTATCTCTGTGGCGATGAGAACCGGCGGGCCGCCGGGTGCAGCCTTGATTATATAGATGTCTGTGCCTTCAGGTTGCTCATACCACAGTCCATTGGCCTGAAGAAGAGCCCTCAGGGCATCCTGAATCGACACCGCACTCAGGTGAAGGGTTATCCGCTTCCTTGCAAGTTCAGGGCTCAGCAGAAAGTTCAACTCGCTCTTTTTGGCCAATGCCTCTAATGCACTCTCCAATGTTGCACCACGAAGGTTCAAGGTGATCGGTTCTCCCTCTGACGCTGCCTGTCTGCTCGAACTTCTCGGGGCCGACCCCCCTGATGCCGGTTTTAGAGCAACCTGCAGGGTATCCACCTCTGCTTCCTTAGACCCTATACCTTCGACCTTCTCGTTAAACGTCAGGACGATCTTACCGCCCTCCTGGCGTACTGCGTAAGGGCTGGGGCCATTGAGGTCAACAACCACCCGGACTATCTTCCGCGGGGTTAGCCTGAACTGGCTGGATCTGACTCGACTCACCGGTGGTTTTCTCACGGGGATGAGAGCTGTATCCACGCCATACACCGCATCGTAGAGATCCATCACCAGACGTGGAGGGTCCGCAAGTGTGAACAATTTGTATTCTGCCTTGCCAGTGGTAGACACTTCAAGACTCAACCCCTTGTCTTCGGGTAATGTTTTAATATCCCTGACAACTATTCCCTGGGCATTCACAATCGAGTATAGGGATATTATGACCATCGAGATGATGACAAGTTCTCTTGTTCCTCTGAGAGGCATTCTGTCCTCCTAATTCGACGACAGTTTCAGAATAAGCTCCTTTGAGCCTAACAGCAGGATGACGCTGTCGCGCTTTATCTTCAGAAGTCTCGCCCCTTCGATGACTTCGTTTTCCCTGAGCGGTAAGCCATTGATAATCGCCACCGGGGCTCTTCTATCCCATATAACTCCGCTCAGGTGGAACTTAGGAGTCTTCATCCGCGGCTTGTAAACTTTCCGAAGCGTCTTCCCACCCGACACCAGCGGCACCATCGGGTCCCTTACCCCCCTGTCGCGGTAGATATAACCCCTGCCGACCCTCCGAAGGGCAGCAAGCCTCTCCAGCCACTCACGTTCATTCTCAAAAACCGTGGAAGTGCGCTGGTCAGCATCTGAGGGCCTCTTCTCCGTCAACGTGGGTCCGGGCGGCGACGGTTCGTGTAGAACAAACGCCCAGATTGCCAAAAGAAATACCATCAGAAGCCCTAATAAGATGGCCTTTTTCACGTTTTCACTGCTCATTTCCAGTTGTCCGTTCCAGACAGTAGAGGACAAACTCCGCCCGATGCCTGTATGGATCATAAGGATCAGCGGAAACCTTAAGGTCGGTGATTGAGAACAATCTATGGGAAGTCTCAAGACGATTGAGAAATGTCCCCAGATTATGATACTTCGATTTTAGTCTCACTCTAATCGGTACCTCCACCAGTCTCTTCTTCTCAGGCTTGAAGCCTTCCTCCAGGCTCACCGACTCCACTACCACGCCCATGTCATCCCCTACCTTTTTTAGATCCTCTATCACCGTAACGACCTGATCCTGGGTTATAAACCTCTGCTGGAAATCCTGGAGGGCTCGTCGTGTTTCCACCAGCAGATAGTAGTCTTCAATCAAATTCTTCTGTATCCTTATCTTCTCCAATTTCCTGGCCAGGGGTCTCAGCAGCACAAAGTAGGAGAGATTTGCTGCAACTGCATATGCGATGATCCCAACCAACAACCATCGCTTCTCAGTGAGTCTTTCTCCGGTCATAGAGTCCCCTTCCCTTCAGAAAGCCGGCACAGGAGCCGAAAGTTCCTCACTTCCTGAGAGCCCTTCTTCTGCCCGATGGATGCTAACTCTACTTTCCCTATCCCTTTCATAAACAGCGGGCTACTTGATAGCCGTGATATATATAAATTGATTGTATCGGACGGATCTTCGCCAGGAGTGGCCAAAAGGCTGCCTTCAATTACCAGTGCCCGAAAAGGTTCACCTGCGGAGTGCCTGCCTATATTCGCTGTATAGATACGATTGATCCAGACTTTCTCGGGCAGATGGTTGCTTATCTCGTTTAATTTGGGTGCCCATAGCAGGCGTTTGTTCAGGACCTTTGTTATGAGAGATAACTCAAGATCGAACTTGTCGCGAACCTTTATCAGTTCGCTGGCCCTCGCAGGTCCGCCAAAACCGGGACCTAAACCCTCCTCAGCCCTGGCCAGGGCCGTCTTATACACCCGGATCATACGGATATTGCTTACATGGAGGAAAATCACTGTCAATGCTGTCAGTAACCAGACCAGCACATACAACGATAGCAAACCAAAGGTGAGATGCCTACGCTTCCTTGGCACAACTTTCTCTCTTATGAGGTTTATCTCAAACATACTTTACGGATTCTTCCTCAGGGCAAGTCCTGCTGCCACAGCCATAAAAGGGCCGATCTCCCTGATAAACGGCTGATCAAACTCGCCATGATCGATCTTGGCATTTTCCAGCGGATTCCATAGTCTCACTGGCAGGCCCAATTCATCAGAAATCAGGCTCCGAAGGTAAGGCAACCCAGTGGTGCCACCGGTCAGAAAAACAGTCTTCGGTTCGCCACCTGCCTCTTTTGCCTGATAATATTTGAATGAGCCTGTGAGTTCTTCGATCAAACCTCTGATCTTAGATTCCATGAGATCCACTGCATGCGAGGGGATGGAGCGGATCTCTTCGGTCTTAAGCCTTTCGGCCTGAGGAAACGGGATATCCATAGCCTCCGCGACGGCCTGGGAGAAGTCATTTCCTGCGGTCATGATGTCCCTTATGAACGGAGTGGAGTTGTCGTTCACGATGGCCAGATTGGTAAGCCGAGCGCCTATATTCAAGATGGCGACGGGACCATTCCCTCTGATTCCCACCGTCTCAAGGAAACAGTTCAGGATGGCCAGTGAGTCAACGTCGATCACCCTCGGCTCGAGCCCACATTCCCTCAAAAGCGAGATCCTGTCGTTAACTACCTGCTTGGCAGCAGCTACAAAGAGGACGTCTAACCTCTCGGTTTCATTTTCTCTGTTGCCCATTACTTGAAAATCGGTGAAGACATCCTCCATGTCAAAGGGGATGACCTGTGCACCCTCCCACCACAGGGCACCTTTCAGCTCGTCGGGTGATAATCTGGGAAACCGGAGGTGGCGGACAGCAACGGAAGGGCCGGCAACGGAGGCAGCCACTTCCCTATACTTCCCTATTTGGGAAATAGCATCATGGATCGCCTTTGCAGTGGCATCGCGCCAATTACCATTGGACTCTATCCCAACCAGAGCTGCATGTTCTAACTTCAAACGCCCCGTATCACTGCTGAACTGAAGTGCTTTAACGGAACTGGAACCTATATCCAGACCAATAAGGGAATCGGACCTTCTCCTGAACATAGAGGACTCCTGTTGTCGTTTAAATCACTCCTCCGCCCATGAGCCTATGTTCACACTAAAAGAGCCAACCGGCCATTGAAACCCCGGCGGCTTCAGACTATATCTCTCGTCGTATGTGAGATCAAAAGAACCCGAAAGTTCTACTAAAGGCGCAACTATAGGGCCGTTTATCTCCACCGGATTGAGGTCAACACTCCCGGCAGAATACAGCATCCCATTGATCACAAGGTTTGGACTACCGCCCTCTACGCTGCTCTCGGCAGCACTTGCCCCGATGACCGCAGGATAATAAGCCGGATAATAGGGAGACTCTAACGGAACCTGCTGGGCGTTTATCGTTGTTTCGCCGTAAAAACGGATGGTTCCTGTCGCTACGATAGTACCGTTCAACTGGGTGCCTGTCTTGATATCCGCATCTCCGTAAACAAAATGGATCCCATCGCCCAGTGTCGTGTCGAATTTCTTTGTCACGAGGCTGTCCGGACGGCCATACACATAGGAAGCAAGGTTCCTGTAATAATCCAGATCGACGGTGGGAAGTGCATCAAACTGGACGGTATCGGGGGAGGAGAAGGTGCCAGAAGACCCGTGTACGATGAGGCCGGAGGTATAGGCCACGATATGGTCAGTAGGCCTGTCAACCTCCACCTCTATCATCACAGTCCTGACGACCTTTCCGATCGTTGCAGTACTGGTCAGCACCATGCTCGTGCTATCATAGACCGTCTCAACGGCACCCGTCCCGTTCGTATCGGAAAAGGTCGCCCAGGTCGTCCACTCAGATTCAGGCAGACGCTCCATCCGCCAGAGCGCCCTTCTGATTCCTCCCTCAGCAAGATGCAGCGCCTGAATCTTATCCATCTGCCTCTTTACGGATATCACCTCGTCCTCTCCCATCTTCAGGAAAGCCAGCCCACTTATGGTCAACGCAACGGTGAATATCATCGCCATTGCGAGGGCCGAACCCCTCTCATCGTGGAGAATTGCCGTTGCCCTGTTCATCCATAAGGACATCATCGTTCTCCTAATACCAATTGTGTCTGCAAGAGCCACGTATTCAACCGCCAAGCACGCGGAGAACACAGAGCCCCCCAAAGATAACAATTATTCACCTGCACGCTCTGCGGTCGTAAATACGGCACTTCTACGAGCAGTTGGTATAAGCTCAATGACGTAAGGCTATGGTGGATCTGAACCGCGCGTGCAGATTGCCATCCGTTAGCATCAGATCAACCGAGATGGCGTTGGAATCCGGTCCGGCAAAATTGAAGGAAAAGGAGCTAACGTCCCCTTTGATCAGAGTTAAGGGCTTTGATCCGTCGAAAAATATGAGATTTCCGTCTCCGTCCACTTTAAAATATCTATCCCCTATCCGGAGGCTATCAGCAACAAATACGGAATCGGCTCTCCCCCTCCGAATCTCAGATGCAAGCTTGTCCATTGCAAGGGACGCATTCCTGTTCAGATCCAGTCTCGTGGCAGCCCAGGCCCAGTAGTTCTGCATTGTAAACAAAATGGTGCCTATGGAAAATATCACTATGGAGCTGATGACGACCGTTATCATAACCTCTATCAGGGTAAAACCCCGCTGGCCGCCCTTGGATAGGACCGCTTTTAAGTTTGACGCTCGCTCCTTCATGTTCCTTTTCCTCAGATATCCTGAACTTTTGCAGACATAAACCGGATGGGACTTCAGGGTGTAATCCATGTCTCGAGGATAACAGTGTTCAGCCTCCCCGTCTCGTTCCACGATACGATGACTGATACTCTCTTGTAGTCCTGGGGATCGTCGTCATCTGTTCCTAACCCGTCGGCAGGATCATCAACATAGGTCACCTCGGTGGAGCGGTTGCAGTCTATGCCATCCAGCGGCAGCCCTGTTTCTGACCCCGACACAACCTCACCATAGTTTGAGGCTAAAAGCTCCTCTATCTTTTGCTGTGCCAGCTCTAAGGCTGCCCTCCTATGCCCCTCACGATTGATCCGGGCAGAGCCGAAGATGAAGAACTGCATCCCTCCAAGGATGACGATGACCAAAACGACAGCAGAGACAAGGACTTCGATGAGTGTTAACCCCTTTTCTGAATCGCCCAAATAGTTCATAATTACAAAAAGGGTTGCAAGGACAGCCTGAAGCCTTCGCCTGAGCCGTCTTCGGCTCAGACTCAAAGGTGTCCTCTACATTATGCAACACGGTTAACTCAAAGGATGGCTTAACGCACCTTTTATGGGGCCTCGGGAGGGGAGGGTCACCTCCCCTCCCCGGCTGGTCAAGCGTTATCAACGACCAATATTGCCGTCCTGATCGATGGTTCTGGTTATTCCGCTCACCTTGTCGGCTTCAGGCGCAGTCTTAGTCCCGCGCGCCCCTATGGCAGTAACCGTGAACGAATCCCCGTCGGCGGTACTCTGGTATGTGTAGTCATCCTGATCGAAATACCGCCCGAGAAGATCGTCAGAGTCGAGGTCCAGGCTATCCGTGAGCGTTGTAACGTCTACACTGGTGGTGGCAATGGGATATCTGCCGTACTCGGCATAGAACACCCTCAAGGCGCTCCGGATAGTACCCAGGGCACTCTCTGCCTCAGAGGCTCGGGCCCTCTGTGTCGATCCACGGTACATCGGGATGGCAACCGCTGCGAGGATGCCGACAATGATTATTACGATCATCAACTCGATCAGGGTGAAGCCCCTCCGATCGCTCAGCTTATGACCCAGTTTACCACACATCTCTCTCCCTCCTTTCTTTTTACTGAAACTCCCCTTTCAGACACGGATTCCGATACACTTCCCTGATCACGTTAATCACCCCCTTCGAACA
This sequence comes from Candidatus Latescibacterota bacterium, assembly GCA_012961925.1. GTDB lineage: Bacteria > Latescibacterota > MVCY01 > MVCY01 > DTYK01 > DTYK01. The sequence continues at coordinate 499 of DTYK01000001.1, read as the reverse complement.
CCCCGACAACCTTCTTCCCCCTGCCCTCATGATCTTTCCGGCTTTCCCAGGAGCTCGAGGAGCATTCTCCTGACGTCTTCGATCATGAAGGGCTTTGCCAGATACCCGTCTGCCCCCAGGGCGCTCATCTCCTCCGGTGCCATCGCTGATCCATATCCGGTTATCACCATAACAGGCAGATCTCTGTGCCCCATCTTGATGGCCTTCAGGAGACTCCTGCCATCCATCTCCGGCATCCGGATATCGATCATAGCCAGGTCAAAGTTGTCGTTTTCCACCAGACTCAAGGCCTCCTTGGCGCTTGTGGTCGCTATGGAGTCGTATCCCAGGGAGTCAAGGACCTCTTTCATCAGCTCGCACGCCTCCGGCTCATCGTCCACCACGAGAATCCTCTGTCCCTTCATCTGATCCCCCCTTATCTCTTGAAGCCCCGATGTCGATCATCTTCTTGCCTTCGAGGTAGTCAATGGTAACCGGCTCGATCAGCTTTGATAGTTTA